>DXJF01000005.1 GCA_019057375.1 Candidatus Heimdallarchaeota archaeon | reverse complement strand
TTTAATTGATGCTAAAAAACTGTTTGATGAGATTACAACCGAAGATAAAAAGAAGACATCAAAAAACGATATTAAAATAAACACAGTTACAAAAGGTTTAACTGCAAAAGATTTCTTTAATACTGTAGATGCATCTCAGTTCAAAAAAGAAAAAAAGAAAAAGAGTTAGCCATAGAAGTTCTCTTCATCATTAGGTTTGATATCTCCTTCGTTTATTACAGGTTCAACTGTATAGATTACCTTTCCCTTCCAGGTATATTCTCCTGTAGTGTAAATAGGATTCTTTCTCATATAAGCTAAAGTGCTGCGAGGAATATTGAATTTGTTGCTTATTGTACTCATAGTTACATTATCTTCAAACATCTGGAAGATCTGGATAATCATAGGTCTGAGAGATTCATCAACTACTAGCTTATCATTTTCTATCTTGTAACCTATAGGAGCTCTAGATAAAACCTTCCCCTCATTTATCCTTCGCTTAATCCCATAGACTCTTTTCTGTCTATATTTTTTTAATTCCTCTTCTCCAAGCATATCATAGATTCGAGTAACGAGCATTTCATTGTTTTCTTCAGTTGTACGTATTTCTATTCCTAAAGCTCTTAAAAGAACAACAGCATACCCTATCATATCAACTTCTCTCGAGATTCTGTCTCTTGTTTGTACCCACAGCTCTTTAATAGGATCGTTAGGATTCTGCAGGTTGAAGTCTTTTGTAAATTTCAGTAATTCTTTAAAAGCTGGCCGTTCTTCTACATGGCTGTCTCCTGAAACCTCTTCATCAATAAAAGTTTGTACTAAGTGTCTATAACCTAATGATTGGATCTTTTGAGTGATTACATCTACCTGTGTATCTCTTCCTGATTCTTGATCCGAAGTAGAAACACGAATGTAGATAATGGCGTTAATATGCATAGTTTTAAGCTCCTATATGAAAAGAAAATATTCCTTCTTGGTTTCAGGTATATTGTGCTCAATAAGATCTACAATTGTATTCTGAATTGTTTCTGAATCTTCCTGATGTTTCATTTCATCTCTAAGGATAGAAAGTAATGTTATGACTTCGAAATTATCCATTTTACTCACCTACAACACTGAATTCTATTTTCATTCCTGAAAGTCTCTGTAAAATTGTTGCTAGCTCCTTTAATGTATAAATAATTTCATGCCTTGTATCTCTTGCTACTATTTCTGGTAATCCTGTTTTTCTTATTTCCAAAGAAACATTAGCTAAAGCAACATTGTTAGCAATATTAACTATTTTTTCAGGTTCGTGCTCAATGTTGTTGTTAAGGTCAACTAAAACTAATCTTATTCCATAAGGTTTCAAGATCTCATTTAGAGCTGGTTTGATTATTTCTTCTGTTCCTTCATGTTCATTCATTTGTCTTTTCTCTCCTGGGTGCTTTTGGGTTTGATAACCCACCCTCTTTCGAGGTCAATCTTTAGCTCATTTGCAATTATCTCTTGCAATTTTTCATAGCTAGTCTTTCCCTGCTCTTTGCAGTATTCTTGCCACATTTCGTATACTTTTAGTGGCACTTTTGTTCCGATTGCTTTTAGAGTTGCCAATTTTTGACACCATAATAGGATAACTCAAAAGAATATTTAAGGATATCTGAAAAAGATATCACTATGTGGTGTCTCCAAATAATTTAATTACTGTTGCCTATTTATGTTATCTGTAATGAATAATAAGCGAGAAAATACTATCAATATCATTGAATTATTAGAAAAAAGAGGTCTTTACGAAGTCTTGTATGCAGTAGCTATTGAAGGACATATCAGGTGGATAGATATAGTTCATACAGTGCAAAGATTGAAAGGACCATTTAGTACTACAACTATAAGAAAAAGATTAGATGATCTTGTAGCTATAGCCTTCATTGAAAAAAAAGAAAGACTTAAAGCTAGAGCAGAGTATACCTATCATGCAACAGAATTAGCTAAAAAATATGCTCGCACTATAAAAAACATGATTGAGGAAACAAAAGCAGCTGATGAAACTGATTTTCTTATTCTTGATGATCCTGAATTAGTAAATGAAGTGTTAACATCAGCTGTTGAACAGGGGTATGATTCACCACAAGAATTCATAAGAGCTGCTTTGTATAAACTAGGGGAAAAACGATAAAGCGATATTATCTTATTCTGTTTGAAGAAACCTGTATATACTTCATCATTACTAAAAGGTTACCACGCTTTAGAATCGTTCTTTCTGGATGAATAGTGAAAAACGACAAAAATAGAAGATTTCTTTCAGTACCTGCAGCATTTCAGTTATCCAATTTGTAGCTATTATTTTCTCTTGGATAGAAAATAGTTTCATCATTGTGTTCCTTAACAAAATTATTTAAACTCAAATATTACAAAAGATAATCTTAACGTTTATATTTCCTTGCTCAATAAGAAATTTATGGAAGATTGGGCATTAATATTGATTAATCTTTCCTCAAGCCTATCTATTCTCCTTCTTGGATGGGGAATCGCATGGATAATGGTTCACAAAAATCAGAGAAGGAATGAAAGACAAAACAAGATAAATCTATTGATCAACGATATCCAAGAGTTAGCATTTTTAATAGAAGAAACAACTTTTTCTATGAAACAATGGTTAGAGTATCGGGATGAAGAAATAAGCCGTTCTGATAGACGTTGGTATGATAAACCTGACAAAGATGCCATGCACAAAGCTAATACGATGTCATTTAAATCTCTGAAGAAAACTGAAGTTATCCAAGCAAAATTCAATAATTGGTTTCCAAAATATAATGTAAAAACAATCAGAGAAACAATAGAAAAAGAAGAAGAATCAGAATATATTGAATGGAATAAAAAACCAATTCAAGAAAAAGGTCTCATGTTTGTTGAATGGAGCTTTTTAGAATTCATTGCAATTAGTTTTGAGTATAACAACTTTTTATTAGATTGTTTAGAGAATCATGAAGAACTGGAAAAAGGAATAGATAAATTGGACAATTTGTATACAAAAGTGAATCATGTTATGTCATATATTTTAATAATCTTAGTACAGCTCTATTCAAAACCTAAACTATCTTCATTTCGAGTTTTTTTCTCAAAACTAAAACAGAAAATCAGAAAAGGTAAACATAGATAATTCTGTAATCTTTGGTTTACTGTACATCATAAGATTATAAATGTCTCCGCGCGGAGACATTTCTTCCAAGAAGGGCCTTGTTATTAGAAATCTAATTATTAGAATATATCAGATTTGTTTTTGTTTTCAATTTATTTTTCCATGAAAAACTCGTTGCCAAAATCTGTTTAAAGAGAAGATTTGATATAAGAACAGATTGCTAATTTCATGAAATTAGAAAATAAATATATCATCTTTTACAAGATAAATTTGAGGTTTGATTAGGATAAAACTAATATATTCAAAAGCAAAATGCAGAAGTGTAAAGAAAAAGTTGGAGATAGCATTTTGGCAAAAGATTTCAAAGAAAAACTATGGGATTCAGCAGATAAATTAAGAGCAAATTCAGCATTAAAATATTCAGAATTTGCGAGACCAGTATTGGGAATTGTCTTCTTACGATACGCTGATTTTAAGTTTGCAAAAATAAATCAAGAACTGCAAAAGGAAGAAATAGAGACTAGTAGAAGGAGAAAAATATCTGAGGTAGATTATATAGAAAGAGGAGCTATCTATCTACCTGAGAGAGCAAGATATGACTATCTGCGAAAACTTCCAGAAAAAGAAAATATTGGCTTAGCCATGAATAAAGCTATGAAACTTATTGAGGAAAATAATGATGATCTAAAAGGTGTTTTAGATATAGATTTTCAAAAAATAAGAAAAGAGACTCTGGTTGCCTTATTAAATCAATTCTCAACGATGGATTTCTATACAAGAGAGGATGTCTTTGGTGAGATTTATGAATATTTTCTAGGTAAATTTGCAGCAAAGGAAGGTCAACGTGGTGGGCAATTTTTCACTCCAGAGTCTTTAGTTAAACTAATTGTCGAAGTCTTGGAACCAGATAAAGGAAGGATTTACGATCCTGCTTGTGGAGCTGGTGGAATGTTTATACAAAGCGCCAATTTTATGAGAAATAGAGGAAAAGAGCCCAGTTCCGAATTATCGTTCTATGGTCAAGAAGTGATTTCAGATACCATTAAACTATGTAAAATGAACTTAGCTGTACACGGATTATTTGGTCAGGAGATTAAACAAGGCAACGCTTACTATGATGATATTCATAATTCACTTGGTAGATTCGATTTTGTTATGTCAAATCCACCCTTTAATGTTAATGGAGTAGACAAAGAGAAAATAAAAGGAGACAAAAGATTCAGTTATGGAATACCAAAGGTAGATAATGCTAACTATTTATGGATGCAAATCTTTCTCAATGTTCTAAATGAAACTGGGCGTTCAGGTTTTGTTATGGCCAATTCAGCTGCTGATGTTGGTCAATCAGAACTAGAACTTCGTAAAAAAATTATTGAAGATAGAGTAGTTGATGTTATTATAGCTATAGGAACAAACTTTTTTCATAACGTAACCCTTCCTTGTACATTATGGTTTTTTGACAAAAGCAAGAAAGGAACAGAAAGAGAAAATACGGTTCTATTTATTGACGCTCGTGAGATCTATAATCAAGTTGATAGAGCTCACAGGGATTTTCTTCCTGAACAATTAGAAATTATTGCGAATATTGTACGTTTGTATAAAGATGAAGAACCTTCATATAATAAAAACAGCAAAGAATTATTTAAAAAGAGTTTTCCAGACGAAAAATATCTAGATGTCTTGGGATTATGTAAAATAGCAACTATTGATGAGATAATTGAACAAAACCATTCATTAAATCCTGGTAGATATGTTGGTATCCCTGAAAGAAAAACAAGTGAAATTGATTTTTTTGAAAGAATTAGACATTTAAGTACTGAATTATCTCAGCTAAATTCTGAAGCAAAAACACTTGAAAAATCTATAGAAAAAAACTTAACGGATCTTATAGAGAGTGAGGAATAAATGCATAAGGAAAATTGGTTGAGATATTTAGTTAAAGATTTCATTGATATAAATCCAACAATTACAATAAAAAAGGGAGAAGAATATCAAGTTATTTTCATGACTGATGTTATTCCTGGTAAGCGTTATGTTTTTCCATCAAATTCTAAAATCTTTAAAGGAAATGGTGCTAAGTTCAGAAATGGTGATATTTTATTTGCAAGAATAACACCTTGTTTAGAAAATGGGAAAATTGCTCAGGTGAAGGGATTGGAAAATAATATCGGTTTTGGTTCAACAGAATTTTTTGTTTTTAGAAATAAAAACGGCATTTCTGATTTATCTTTTGTTTATTATTTAGCATCATCTCATAAAATCAGGAAAACTGCAGAAAAAAGTATGCGGGGAGCATCAGGAAGACAAAGAGCAAAGCTAGATGCTATAAGCAATCTAAAAATAAGTCTACCACCATTAAAAATGCAAGAGAAAATAGCATATGTATTGTCCAATTTTGATGATTTAATTGAAAAAAATCATAGAAGAATAAAAATCCTTGAAGAAATCGCTCAACTACTCTATTATGAATGGTTTGTTGAGTTTCGTTTCCCAGGACATAAAGATGTATCTTTGATTGATTCTGGTATTGGTTTTGGAGAAATACCAGAAGGATGGAAAATAAGTACATTTAAAGATTATTTTTTCTTAGATCGTGGGGTAAGTCATAAAGGAAAATATTTAGCTGCTGAAGGTAACCCATTAATCAATTTGAAAAGTGTAGTTCCTGGTGGGGGATATAGGAAAGATGGGATAAAATATTATACAGGAAAATATAATAAAAGACAAACAATTAGTCCTGGTGAACTATTTATCATTAATACTGACTTAACTCAAGATGGAGTAATAATTGGTAATACAGGTATAGTACCTCAATTTGATATCACAAGAGATATTTTGTTTACACATCATTTATATGCAATAAGATTTAAAGAAAATTATCAAGGATTTAAATACTTTTTCTACCATTTAATTAACTCCTTTGCATTCAAAGGACATGCAAAAGGATATGCTAGTGGGACTACGGTCTTGGGATTATCAAGGGAGAGTATTTGGAGCTATACTTTTATACAACCAAGTATTGATGTGCTAAGGAAATTTGAGCAAGTTGTAGGCAAGATATTTGATTTTATACAAAAATTGAATATCAAAAGTAATCATCTTGAGGAGATTAGAGATTTGCTTTTACCCAAATTAATTTCAGGTCAGATTGATATTTCAGAAATAAATATATTAATAAATAAAGATGAAGAGGATGAGTAGTTTTACAGAAGATGAGTTAGTGGAACAACCAGCAATACAATTGTTTCAGAAAGAACTAAATTATACCTACTTAAATTGTTTTAATGAAGAAATGGGGCTAGGAAGTAAATTAGGAAGAGAAAATAGATCGATAGTGGTTCTAAACAAAAAATTGAGGGAATCACTGTTAAAGCTAAACCCTACTACTCCAACACAAACAATAAATGATGCAATTAAAGAAATAAATAAAGATAGAAGTGTATTAAAGCTAGAAAAAGCCAATATTGAAATACATAAAATGTTGAAAGATGGATTGGCAATCCAAGGTGAAGATGAAAATAGAAAACCTAAAACTTATAATATCAAGATTATTGATTTTGAGAATATCGATAATAATGATTTCTTTCTTGCTTCACAATTCTGGATAACTGGAGACGTTTATACTAGAAGATCAGACCTAATTGGTTTCATTAATGGCTTACCCTTAATTTTTATAGAACTAAAAACGACTCACAGGAATCTTAAAGATGCTTTTGATCACAACCTTTCAGATTACAAGGATACAATCCCTCAAATATTCTGGTACAATGCTTTTATTATTCTCTCTAATGGTTCTGAAAGTAAAATAGGTACAATTTCATCAGAATGGGATTATTTTAATGAGTGGAAAAAGATTAGCAATGAAGAGGAAGAGGGGTTAGTTTCACTAGAAACAATTATTAGAGGCACTTGTGAGAAACAAAGATTTCTTGATATTCTTGAAAATTTCATCATCTTTCAAGATATTGGTGGTTCTTTAAAGAAATTTATCGCAAAAAATCACCAATATTTAGGTGTAAATAATACAATTAAAGCTTATCTAGAAGTCAAGAGGGATACAGATGATAGACTCAAACAGGAAGATAAGCATGGAAAGATAGGAGTATTTTGGCATACACAAGGAAGTGGTAAGAGTATATCCATGATTTTCTTTGCTCAGAAAATCTTGAGAAAATATCCCGGTAGTCCTACATTCGTTGTAATTACAGATGAACAGGATTTAGATAATCAAATCTATAAAAAATTCTTAAGTCTGGGGGCAGTTATTGAGCCTGATACTCAAGCAAAAAACTGTGAACATCTAGAGCAGTTATTAAAAGAAAATCATCGCTATGTTTTTACAATAATTCACAAATTTCAGAAGATTGACAAGGAAACCAAAGAGAGAAAACCTTATCCTAAGTTAACCGATAGAACCGACATCATTATTATTGCAGATGAAGCACACCGTACTCAATATGATGAATTAGCAAAAAACATGAGAATTGCTCTCCCTCATGCTTCTTTTATTGCATTTACAGGCACCCCTTTAATCAAAGGAGAGGATAACACACGAGAAACTTTTGGTGACTATGTTAGTATCTACAATTTCAAACAATCCATGGATGATGGAGCAACTGTTCCTCTATATTACGAAAATAGATTACCAGAGGTTAATATAACTAAAAAGGATTTTGATGAAAAATTTGTTGAAATCCTTGAAGAGGAAATTGATGATGAACTTAAAAGAAGAAAAATCCAACGAAATTTCCCAAAAATATATCATGTACTTACTCGTGATGACAGACTTGAAAAGATTGCTTCAGATATAGTTAATCATTATATGAACCGTGGTTATCTTGGTAAAGCTATGGTTGTATCAATTGACAAACTAACTACAGTTAAAATGTATGAAAAAGTTCAGAAACACTGGAAAAATTATCTTAAAAACCTCAAAGACAATTACACTAAAGCAAGTCTGGAGGAAGAAAAGAGAGTATTGAATGACAAGATTATAGAAATGGAACAAACAGATATGGCAGTAGTTATAAGTGAGGAGCAAGGTGAAGTTAAAAAATTTGCAGAACATGGTTTAAATATCAAGATACATCGAAAGAGAATAAAGCTTGAAGATTTAAAAGAAAAATTCCAAGACCCCGAAAATCCCTTTAGAATAGCTTTTGTATGTTCAAAATGGATTACTGGTTTTGATGCACCTTCTGTTTCTACAATGTATATAGATAAACCTCTTAAGAATCACGCATTAATGCAACTTATTGCAAGAGCAAATAGAGTTTTCGGTGAAGAAAAAGAAAATGGTCTAATCGTTGATTATTTTGACATCTTTACGAATATGAAGAAAGCATTAGCAATATATGCTGCAGGTAAAGATGAAGAGGATACACCTATTAAGCCGAAAAAAGAATTAATGAAACTACTTAGACAAGCAGTAAGTGATATAACTAAGTTTCTAGAAAAGAAAAATATAGATATTTACCAAATCATAAATGCTCAGAAATTTACAAAAATTAAATTAATAAAAGATGCTACTAATGAAATTTTAGTTAATGAACAATCAAAAAATGAATTTATGAAACTAGCCGCTAAAACAAAAAGATTGTATAAAGCTATTTTACCTGATAAAGAAGCAAATGAGTTTACATCCAGAGTAGTACTTTTCAAAGTATTAAGAGACAGAATTAGGTCTTTAGAACCTAAAGGAGACATTACTGAAGCTATGGATAGAATAAATGACTTACTGGATCAATCAATTTCTGCTGAAGGGTATAGGATCAAAGGTGAAGAAGATACTGATGAAGTTAGGATTTTAGATTTGAGTAAAATTGATTTTGAGGGATTAAGAAAACAATTCAAAAAAGGTAGAAAATATTCATTAGTTGAAAGCATGAAGAATGGAATTTATGATAAACTTGTTTTGTTAGTAATGTACAATAAAACTAGACTAGAACTATTAGAGAAATTCAAAGAAATGGTTGAAAACTATAACAATGGTACAATAGATATAGATATTTTCTTTGAACAACTTGTTACTTTCACCAAAGAACTAGATGAAGAGGAGAAAAGAACAATCTCTGAAAATTTGTCAGAAGAAGAATTAGCTATATTTGATTTGTTGTTGAAGAAAGAGATAACTCGAAAAGAGCGTGAAATCATTAAACTAGCATCAATGGAATTATTAAAGACTCTCAAGGTAGAAAAACTTGTTCTAGATTGGAGAAAGAAACAACAAACTAGAGCTGGTGTGAGATTAGCAATTGAGGAGATACTTGATAATAGATTACCAGAAAGCTATTCAATTAACCTTTTCAATATCAAGTGTAATCTTATATATCAACACATATTTGACTCTTACTTTGGTGCAGGACAAAGCATCTATTCTTCAGTTAAAGAAACTTAATTCATCAACTGAAATCCAGCAGTGCGATGATTTGATACATTAGTATTACAACAGGTTATAATAACTATAAAGCTTGAAGAGATAGCTGCTGAGATAGTTGAGAATCTTCAAGCAGCTCTAGAAGAGTTTATGAGTATATATGAAAAATTAAGTAATAGCGAATAAAGGGTGACTTATATGTCTAGTGTTGAAGAACAAAAGAAGAAGAAAGCTCAGGAAGAAGCAAGAAGGAAAGCTCAGGAATCATATAAATCTGTTCGCAAAATCGAGATAACTCAGAAAAGTGAAATCAAAGGTAAGCTTTTAGATAGCCAAGCTATTAATTCATTGAAGAAGAAAAAGAAGAAAAAGGAAGAATCTTCCAAGTAGCATAAACTTTGATTACAAATTATTCTTATATGAATGCAATACTTAGAATGATGAGAAATGACAAAATTATTAAAATCATTGTCATGAAGTAGATAAATCTAAAACATAATTTTTTCTTATTATGAAATTTCTGTTCCTCTTTCATTAATTCATCAATTGATTGAAAGACTCTTAAAGCAGGTAAGGTCTTTTGAATGTCTTCAATAAAGAAATCAAAAGAAATCGCAGTTGATGCTGTTTTAGGAATCACTTTCTGTAAAATTCGAATTAAAAGCAAAATAAATAGTATTACATAAAAAATTATCAGTATAAAGTGCCAAGTGTTGAAATCCCTAATAATAAATGATTGGTTTGATATAATAATACTAGATACAGAAACAGTAATTGTGAAGAAAGAGATCAAAATTGTCATCAACCTGAAATATTTTTCATCAAGACTACGGTTTGAATCTCTGATGTAATTTAATGAATCCAGACCCACATTGTATATCAAAATTATTTCTTCTTTTGTTAGTGTATTAATGAATTCTTCATTCTGAATCCCAGATTTTACTTCAACACTATTTTTATTCTTCTCCACAGTTTTATCTAAGACACATTCAATCCAGAATTTTTTAATACACTTTTTCATTAAATATTAGTTGAACTCAATTATTAATATGTTTCGCATTAGTTTCTTACATTTAGTTTCTAAATAACTAACAACCATCTTTCTCATTCAGAAAAACTAATTGAAATTATGCTTTCAAATTCTTCATATTAAATAGATTTGCTAGTTATTCAATCTCTTTCGGATTTCCAATATCCGAGAAGTTCCTTGAGATAGAAATAATAATGCGTAATTTATTTCCAACAAAGTGTAATAATTTATATGAAATTATTTTAATATAATATTAGCCTTATGTGAAAAATATAACTGCAGGTAGACCTCCAACAAGAACTTTACTAATCCTAGAACTTTGGATTTCTATTATTGATGGGAAGTTCACTTTATCCATTTTAGATCACTTTTTAACTCCATTCTTTCAATTTTTCAATGAAATTTTTATAGGTTCTTTTATAAATTTGATTTTCCTCTATCCCTAATTCACCACCCAATCTAGCTTTTCTTAATTGCTTCAGTAATTCAGTTCTACCAATAAAATTGATTCTTCTGCTGTTAATAATTGCTGCTTTCAGTAAAATTAGTCTATAGAGCTTTCTTGCTAATTCAGCTGTTTGATGTTGTCCTCCAAATTTAGCAGTTATTTTTTCAATATCTTTAGTTTTTCCTCCTTCATGAACAATTTTGCTTCTTAAAGTATAGAGATTCTTACAGAACTTTTCAATGAGTTTCCTTTCCTCAAAATTCCTTCCAATTAACCAACTCGTATTTATCCTGAATTGCAAAGATAAATCACCTGTACCTTCAACAAGTAAAGATTCTATCCCAATCACAATTTCTAATATAATATCCATAATCAACCTTGATTTAAGCGCTCTTATTAATCTGTAAATGGATAATTTAACAATTGAGTCCTTACCCAGGTTAATTCTAAAATCAGGATAAAAGGAGAGAAAATCTTTGTTAGGTTGTTCCAATTCCAAAGTGATTTTTGGTGGGAACATTGAAAGTGATTGCATCCATTCAGGATACTGGAAAATAGGACTTGCTAGAACTGAGCATTTTGATGTATCTAGCTGAGGTTGAATAGTAATTTTCTGAGGGTAGAATTTGTTATTTACAGTCAATAATCCTACAAATACTTCTGATATCCCTAAAATATGGAAAGCTTCCTCAATGCAAGATGGATGTAAAATGTCTAAATCAATGAATGTTTGCTCTAATTGTTCGTGAGTAAACTCAATTTTTCCTTCAATCCAAGATGTGCATTGTGCAATAGCTTGAACGCGATTTATTGCCTTAAATTGACCTTCAAAGTAAAAATATTCAATATTCATATCTCTTACTAATAGTACTTTATCTTCATTAGTAGGAATTTTAAATTCAAGGGAACGATTTTTGCTATAGTTAAAATCATCCCCCTCTATGTTAACACCATATATTAGATAGAATATCTTTATTGTAATTGGTTTATTAGACATCCAAGGAACAAAAGCCTCCCAAATATTATCAAATAAGCTTCTGTCAAATTCCAAAGGCAGCGTTTCTTTGATATCCTTAAGTTCTATTTCTGTTAGTTTCTGCAAATATTTTATTAGAAACGCTCCAAAAACAGAGAATTGAGGATTTAAAAAATCTTGATCAATATTAAATAAATTATGACTTCTTAATATCTTAAAAAATTCTGAAAAATCTGTATTTTGAGAAAAATAGTACATGAAATCTTTTATTATTTCAAAATGTACTCTATTTAAACTACGAAATTCAAGAGAAGTACCTTCACTAAAATGCAGATTTATGGTTGAATTATCCATTTGAACTTCAGAAGAATTTCTTAAGTAATTGTTAAATTCAAGTACAATCTTCTTTAAATTTAGAGAGGTAATCTCTTTCAGTTTAAGAACCTCTTCAGATGTTAATTTCGCTTGTATCATTAATTATACCTCATTTTGATTTCGTTGATTTCATATAAATCTTCATTAAAACCTAGTTCGATGCAAAGTGGTTCTGCAATTTCCAAATCCTGGAAAGCTTTCAGTGTTTCAGCTTTTGCGATATTTATCCTAGCCCTTTCTATTAGTGCTTTAACATATATATCATAGAATTTTAATGATTCTGAAAGCTCAATGATGGAATTAATTATATCTAATGCTTGGTCAAATTCAAATAGTTTTGAATATGTGTAGCCTAAATTTAGTTTTATCGTACATATTTGTCTGAAATCAAGTAATTTTACAGCTAATTCTAATGATTCTTCAAGAATTTCAATGGCTTTATTAAATTCATGAGGTGATAACATATAGGTTGTACCAAGATTCAGTTTTGCATGTAATTCTAGATTAAAATCTTTATTTTCTGCAGGAAGGTCCTTGAAAGGAACTTGACAGTTCTTCTGTGTTAACCACTTCACGTCTTTAGAGTGTTTTTCATATCTTTCGTGTGTGAAATGAGCTAGTTTTCTGACATCGTTCATTTTATTATTCCTCTTCCTCAAATTCGTAAGCTAGTATATGTTGCAGATTGTAGAAAATAGATTGATCATGTTGTATATTGTGGATAGTAGATTGGTTGTGGACAATAGATTGATTATTGAGCTTAATGTTGAGTATACCAATATTTTCATTGATAGTACAATCAGAAGGTTTCTCATATTTGATATGGTTTCCTTAATTAAGATAAACAGTAATGTGTTTCAAAGGTTTGACTTTATCTTTATCTTCATCTTTCTTTTTCTTTTTTTTCCGTCTAAACATTAGTCTAAAACCCCCCATTTGTAAAACGTCAAAGGTTGAATAGTGTAATTTAATAGTTTTTGGCAAACTCTAATAGATAAATGTGTGCCAAAATGTTCGAATAGTTTAATTTTGAGGAAATAGTTTTCTTTTATTATTTCAACGTCAATATAATGAGCAGTGATATTTGGGTGAGGAATGATTTCCCCTGTAGCTGTTTCATAAGAAAAAAGTTCTATAAAAAGAGCTTTTTCGGAGAAATTATATTCTGCAGCTACGGATAAACCAAAGTCAGTTTTAGTAATCCAAGAATCATTTGAAGTAAAAGAACTTGCAAGAATACAAACTACAAAAATAGGTTGCTCTTCTTTGTTGGGATCTATGATAATATAACCAAATTGTTCTGTTTTGTTAATATCAATAGATATACCTACAGTTAAACCTATAAAAGTCACAATAATTAAAATAACAAATATTTTATCTTTAATCTTCAATCGTTTTTAACCTCCTTCTGTTCTAGGTTAACTGGCTCAACCCCACGATTTTTCTTCTTGATATTGTTCTGGGGGGTTATTTTTGGTGTGGAAGAGGGGTTGAGCCAGTTTGCGAGGGTTTTAACTGCTTTTGTAAGTGTCTATCCTGAAATTTTAGTTTTAGTTTTAGATACAGCTATATTGCTCCCAGTATATGTTTTTTCTTCAAATAATAGGTTTCATTCTGCGATTTATCGCCAATTCCCAAGATACACCATGTACATGTATGAAAAGACCTGAAACCTCAAAAATCAAACATAGATCGGTTTCTACATCGCAAGAAAGTACTGCTGTTGGTATTAAACAACAGGTATGAGGCGTGTAGTCTTAAACCTTGCCAAAAGCGTATCACCCCCAAGCTCTTTCTAGAACTTCCTTTTTCTCCTGGAAGGGTTTTGTTGGATCATTCGCATAAAGGAAAAAGATAGTGCAGGAGAAGAGAGGAGAGAAGGGGTGATACACGTATCTAGAAGAAATTAGAAGATAGTGAATAATTCATTCGATTTACACCTGATAGTAAGATTAGTGGAAATCTTTCCAATTTCCACTTAGTAGTAGATCATATAGCAAAATGATCCTGCAGAAAGAATTTCTTTCTTTTCTGAATATAGGATA
>DXJF01000031.1 GCA_019057375.1 Candidatus Heimdallarchaeota archaeon | reverse complement strand
TGCACTATATGATGATCAAAGATTAGATGAGATGGTTTTAAAAGTTCATAATGCCGGCCTTCAAATTGCTGCACATGCAATTGGTGATAAAGCTATTTCCAAACTAATTTCAGCAATAGAACGAAATTTAGATCCAGTCGAATGTAAAAATTCCTTGCATAGGATAGAACATGCTGAGCTTTTATTAGAAGAAGATGCTATACGATCAAAAGAATATGGATTAGTAATGTCAATGCAACCAAACTTTGTTTGGAGGTGGGGGATGATTGATGTCATTGGTATGTATGAACAGAGACTTGGGAGAGAAAAAACCATGATCAATAATCCTTTTCGTTGGGTTCTCGATAATAATATGTTACTTATTTTCGGGAGTGATGGTATGCCTTTGGGTCCAATATATGGCATTAAAGGAGCAATATTTCATCCTAATGAAGAGCAAAGATTATCTCTAGAAGAAGCAATAAAATGTTACACATACTATCCAGCCGTAGTATCTGAAGAAGAGAAGATCAAAGGAATGATAAAGGAAGGTATGCTTGCGGATATTGTTATTCTAAATCGCAACTTAGACGAGATTGAACTAGAAGGATTTCATGATGTTGAAGTGTTATACACTATTGTTGGAGGAGAAATATCATACAAAAGGGATTGATTTTCTTATTTAGAATTTTTTAACAATAATTGTAATAACATCTCCATCTTGAATAACGTGGTCTAGACCAACTCGCTGATTTGGATGTTTAGAACTTTTACCAGAAACAACAGCATAACGGAACTCTGATGCAAAACTTCTATGTATTTTATCACATACATCTCTAATAGTTGAATTTCGTTTAACAATCAGAGGTTCTTCATAGTCTGTTTTTCGTCTCTGTTTCTTTAGATAAATTTTTATCAATTCAAGGCGTTCAACTATTTCATCTTTGAGGGATTCGAGATTTTCACCAGTTAATGCACTAATAATCATAGCATCTGGAAACTTTTCTTTGATTTTCCTTCTTTGTTTTTTCGAAATTAAATCAACTTTATTCACAATAATAAGAATCTTTGGATAAACTCGATTACCCTCTAAAACATCTATTAACTCATCAATTGTTGGATCACTGCGAACAGTTACAGCTGCATTCATGACTTTATACTCTCTTAAAATACCCATGAATGTTTTTTCAGACATGTGTGTAAGCTTAGTTAAAGTGGAGAGAGCAATTCCTCCTCTATCTTTCTTTTTTATTGAAATATAGGGTTTTGTTTTTCCCGGTCTAATAGCAACATTATTCAATTCTCTAATAATTTTCTTATAGTAATCAGTAGTTTTTTGAGGATCCATTATGATTATAATCATATCTGCTCCTCGAGCAACAGCTAGGACTTCTTTGCCTCTCCCTTTACCTGAACTTGCCTCTTCTATAATACCAGGTAGGTCAATTATTTGGATTTGAGTCCCCCTGTGAAACATTATTCCTGGAATAGCTGAAGTTGTTGTAAAAGCATAGTGCCCGATTTTTGATTCTTTACTAGTGATGTTTGAAATGAGTGTGGATTTACCTGTTGAAGGAAATCCAATCAAAACAGCAGAGCCATCACCAGCTTTCTTAACATCAAAACCATGCCTACCTCCACCAGACTTGGAAAATTGTGCATCTAGTTTCTTCCTACGCAATTTTGCAAGCTTAGATTTCAGAACTCCAAGGTGATGCTCAGTAGACTTGTTCTTTTGAGTTCTCGAAATTTGGTCCTCAATGTCAAGAATCTTTTCATCTATAGCTGAACTCATCCCTAAAACCTGTTTCTAGCCAGTTTAATTATAGTGAATATAAAAAGTATTTAGATTTAACGATTAACGTTGTCTTGAATTTTCATTGTTGATTGAATATCTGATTAATTCAGTAAAATTATAATAGATTAAACTAATGTCATAGCATTAAGTATTATTGATATATAAATGTTGTACTTATTTTTTCGTTAACCAAACATTATATTTAAATAATCATAAATTTTAATACAAACTGAAAATTAGGGGTGGTTTTCAATTGACTGAAACACTTGAATTAAGTGAAGAAAAAGTAATAATCGCACTGGCAAAAGCTTTATCGTCTCCTACACGATTTAACATTGTAAAATTGCTTCTTGATAAAGAAATGGATATATCAAGTATAGCTAAGAAAATGAAACAAACTGAAGCAAATACTTCAGCACAGATTAAATACTTAGAACGAGCAGGAGTGCTTGATTCACGTTATGAACCCGGTGCTCATGGTGTCAGGAAGGTCTGTAAGACGAAAGTGAATAAAATAATTCTAAATATACTTTAGCTTTTTTTTATTCCTTTTTAGCTATAATAGCAATATCTTCTATTGGGAGATTCCATGATTTAATTATTCTAAATCCACTTTTTTTTACTATATTTTTTAAAATCTTAATGTTAAATATCTTTTTTAGAGCAGTTAAAACAAGATAACCTTTCTTTCTTACTATATTATGACACTCATCAATCGTTTTTTGTGGGTTGACTAAATTTTGCACCACTGAAATGCAAGTGACAAAATCTCCACTCTCTTCTCTGAAAGGGAGAAATTCACTATCTGCACAAACGAAAAAACCTAGCGGATATTTATTTTTCCCAACTTTCAGCATCTCTAATGATATATCATTTACAATAATAGTTATATTGTCCTGTTTTAGATAGCTTAGAAGTAATCCTGTACCTCCACCTACATCATAAACAATTGCCTTTTCTTCAATATCGATATCAGAGAAAATATCAAAATACTTCTGTTTCTGTATAGCGATGTATCTATTCTCATATTGCTCTGCAGTTGAATCGTATTTATGCCTTACTTCGTACTTCTTATTACTCATTCAAATAAATATAAGAAAGAAAAGAATTTTAAGTCATACTCTTACAACATATTGATGCCTATTAAACTGCGTGGAGCTAAAGTGCTAAAAGAACTCTCAAATATGGATTTTAGGGTTTTGAACATGATTGAGACACTTCTGCGAAAAGGAGAGTATGCTCCCGTAGATAAAATTGTTACTTATTCTGGTTATAGAGCTAAAGATGTTGATCTAATCTTATCTAAATTGAATAAACTGAAATTGACTCGCCGATGGAAAGGACAATTTGTTGGTTTTTCCTTAACTTTGTCTGGATTTGATGCTTTAGCACTCAATACACTCTACAATAAGAAAATAGTATATGGTGTAGGACAAACTAGGGGAGTAGGAAAAGAGAGCGACATTTACAATGCAATAGATTTTGAGGAAAATGAAATAATAATTAAGATTAATCGAACAGGGAGAGCTAGTTTCCAACAAATAAAGAAAAAAAGAGATTTTCTTGAAAATAGATTTCACTATTCAATATTTTCAACTGCTGAAATAGCAGCTAAAAGAGAATACAAGATTCTTGAGGACTTAAAGGGTAAAAACCTACCTATACCTAATGTTAAAGGAAACAACAGGCACATCATTGCAATGGACTTTGTTGAAGGTAAAGAACTTGTAAATGTGCAGAATATTAAGAAACCAATTAAAACTCTTGAAAGAATAATAGAATTTGCTAAAACTCTTTATCAGGATTTTAACATTGTACATGCGGATTTAACAGAATACAATATTATGTATGATGAAGAAAATGGAAAGATAACAGTTATTGACTTCCCCCAAGCTGTTCAAACAGATCATCCTGAAGCTATTGTTCTCTTAAGAAGAGATTTTACTCATTTTTTAGACTATTTTGGGAAAAAATGGGGGATTACTACAGATGAGGTAGAAACTGTTATAGAATATGTTGTAGGAAATAAATTAGGGTGATTGAAATTTTTGATTCTGAAATCATTAGTGTTGGTGTTGATATCTTACCTCAAACATCGCCTTCTACGATAGCCAAATACTCAGTTTGTGTTTATGATTGTGCAAATGATACTATAATTCAGAAATATGAAAAGGTTAACTTACAGAAATTGATTGGTATTGTAAGAAGTTCTCAGGCTCACTATCTTGCTAGCGACAATATCTATGAATTGGTTAAAAATCCATCTCAAATTCCTCATTTATGTCTTCAACTTCAACCTAATACAAAACTAGTTCAAATAACAGGATCTCCTATTCATGGTTTTACTCCTCTCACTAAACTAATGAAACAACATGGCTTGAATGTTTCTGGGAAACTTTTTCCACTAGTTGCAGCTGAAGCGTGTGCTATTTTAGTGAGTAAAAAATTGGGTTACATTGTAGAACCTTTTGAGAATGAAACAAAGATTATTGTATCTAGATCAAGATCTAAAGGATCTGGAGGATGGTCTCAAAAACGCTATAGTAGGCTGTATGATACCACAATTAACCAAGAAGCGAAAAAAATAGAAAGTAACTTAATTGAAAGAAGACTTGATTTCGATAAAAACGTAACTAAAAGTAAATTTGGAGCTCAAAAAGTTGTATTTAGTGTGTACTCTCCAATCTCTGAGATAACAAAGATTGTAAAAAAACAGAGGGGAGAACTCTGTCGAGTTAACATTCATCCTGTTAATAAAGAAAGAGTAGAATTCATCCCTCTATCTCAACAAGTACAAATAAAATCCTCTCTGAGAAGATTAATTGTTGGGATAGATCCCGGTTTAACAATTGGATTATCAATTATGGATTTGAATGGAAGAATACTAAAAATTAGTAGTTATCGAGAAGCGAGTAGAGGACAGATAATTCGTGAAATAACCAATTATGGTAAGCCTTCATTAATTTGTGTTGATGTTTATCCTTATCCAGCTTATGTTGAGAAAATTTCTGCTGCTCTAAACTCCAGGCTTTATACACCAAGGAGTGTGATGACAGTTTCAGAGAAGAATGAGATATCTAGAAAGCTCACTATGCAACAAGGTATTAATGTAAAAAATGCTCATCAGAGAGATTCTCTCGCTTCAGCTTACAAAGGATATGCTAAATTTCGATCAGAATTCGAAAAGATAGAAAGAAATTATCGAGATGTGTACGATAAATCTCTTAGAGAT
This sequence comes from Candidatus Heimdallarchaeota archaeon, assembly GCA_019057375.1. Lineage (GTDB taxonomy): Archaea > Asgardarchaeota > Heimdallarchaeia > Heimdallarchaeales > Heimdallarchaeaceae > UBA460. The sequence continues at coordinate 22,297 of DXJF01000031.1, read as the reverse complement.
GAGATAAAAGACTTATTAGTTAAGGGAAAAACGCTTACTGATGCAATTGAAGAAATAAATCAAAACTTAACAAGTGATAAGATTGTCAAAGAAAAAATAATCAAACCAACATTAAAACAAAAACCTGAACCAGATGTAGTAGAAATCAAAAAAGAATTTGATGTCCTTCAAGAGCAATTAGATTGGGAGAGGAGCAAAAATACAGAACTTTATTCTGAAATCAAAGATTTAGAGGAGAAACTTGAGAATCTACAATTTAGGTTAGATGAAGATAAATCAGAATATATTGAAAAGATTCAGAAAGAGAAGGCATATATTATCCAAGAGAATCAAATCTCACATTCCAAAGAGAGAATCAACCTTTTAGAAAATGAAATTGAAAGATATTTAGATAGGATTGACGAACTGAAGAGAGTTGTTTGGCTCAGAGGTCATCAAGGATGGGTTCCACTAAAGGTAATAAGAAAATTCACTCAAGATGAGATCGAAAGGACAGCTGAGAACTATGGACTAGGACCTGGAGATATAGTTCTTATACTCGATACAACAGGGGGAGGAGGTCAAACAGCTGAAAAACTATTTTCTTACAAAATTAAAGCTATAATTGGGGATGTTGATCACCTTTCATATAATGCAAGGAAAAAACTTATTGAATCTCAAGTACCTATAGCTAAACCAGCTGATACAGAGATTATTAGAATCGATGAAATTGCTATAATAAAAGAAGACGATCTAAACAAATTAATTTCTGAAGCTAAGGAGAAAATTGACATAATCGTAACAGAGAAAAAAGAGAGTTTTTTGGACAATTTAGTAGATGAATATAGAAAAGAGCGAGAAATCGAAATTTCAGAACAGGACAAAGCTTTTTCTCGTGAAAGAAGAAAGAATAATCAAGCTCGCCTTGATGATGAAAATGGTGAGTTAGAAGATTAAATTATAGCTCATCCACGGCTAATTGTACTAATAGGATGTTATTCCCTCTAACAAAGATATTCCCATATCTTGAGACTTCTTCGTCTGCAATTATTTCAATTGCGTCACTTAAGTGACAGTTCATATATTGGTCAAAACTTTGCAGTTTGCCTTTGTATTTCACGTTATCTTTTAATCGAATGATTATATATTGGCCAATTACCTTTCTAAGTGAGTTAATGGGAATGCTACTCATAATAAACACAAACTAAATTTAATATTGTCTCGACGGGATGATTGTAATTTAAAAAGCTTGCGTTTAATAATTATCTAAGCTTCTACAATCATGCTTCAAAGTTCTTGGCTGATTCTTCTAAAGTTTTAGTTTCCAAAGTTGTAGTTTTCCTTTTTCGAACTTTTACAAATATTGGATGATTAACTGCATTTCCTACAACAATAGCTTCTCCTACTCCTAACGAAGTTATTGAATTCATGGTTGATCTGTCAATTCCCTCCGAGGAGCGACCTATATAGTCTAAATCATAAGGATTGAGAATTCTCATTATTACATGTGTGTTACATTGACTTAGAGCTGTTGTAGACAGTTTCACTGGTCTTTGACTTACAAGTATCAATGATGTAAAGAATTTTCTTCCTTCTCTAGCTATTGTTTCAATAATAGATTTGGATATTGCTAATTCTAAACGAGCTTCAGGTACAAATTGATGAGCTTCCTCTAAAATAACTGTTGTAGGAGGAACTTCGTTTTTCTTCCTCATTTCAAAGATTCTGTATAATAAGTAGCTAACTATCATTTGCTTTAGCTTTATACTTGTAAAATCACTCAAATCAAATATGGTGATTTTTCCTGGTTTCAAAATATTTTTTAGATCTGGATTTTCTGCTGCTCCAAACAAACGAGTATTTTCAAGAGAGTAAAGCCACCCTATCAATGCTTCTTTACTTCTAGTATTCATCTGTTCATTTTTCTCGAGTTCATCAATTATATCTCCGATTACATAGCTTTTTCCTTGTTTAACTTTGTCATGATAGAACTGGGATAAAAGTTTGGATAAATCTCTTGATTGAGCAGTAGTTATCTGGGGTTGATAAATAGCAAATTGTCTAGCAGACATTGAAGAAGTTGCAAATTGTATTAATCCACCTGGAAAGACATTAACATCTTTGAAAAATGGTGATTTTTCATCTCCAAATCCTTTATATTCTCCATGAACATCGAAAAGAACAATTGCTACTCTGCCATGGTCAGCTTTCCTGGAAAGCAATTCTTCAAGGAGAACAGATACCGTATATGATTTACCTGCACCAGAAATAGCAAGTATCGCTGCATGTTTTTGGAGGAACCTTGTAAGATTCAATTTAACTGTAAGATCGTGCTGTTCTATCTTTCCAATGTTTAATCCATTTTCTTTCTCTAAACCTAGAAATTTCATCAAAGTTTTATTATCTGGAATTGAAACATTTTCTCCTGGAGAAACTGGAAATAATAATCTTTGAATACCAATTTCTGTTATAATTCCTAAAGGTTTAGCTTTTGCAATAATATATTCCCATCTATCTGCGGGAAAAATCGAAGCTAAGGTTTTACCGCTAGTTTCATAAGCTCTTACTGCAGAAGGTGAAGAGAAATATCTATTAGTCTTGTAAAGTTCTGTGACATTAGCTAGAACATCTCCATCTTCTGTTGGAACAACTACATACATCCCTTTTTGTAATTGGAACTCTTCTTCTGTTTTTGTTAAAACAAAGCTGAATTGCTCGGGGTTTGGTGAATTATCTTCATCAACAATGACTGTACCTATATTCTTTTTTGACATTTTAACCACCTGTTTTAAATGGAAGTCTATTTCTCCTCTTTTGAAGAGAAAAGCTTGTGTAACCTATTTTTGAAGCAATTTCATCAACTAGGATATCAGCATCTGTTTCTTGCAATCTTGCTCGAGCATCAGCTTCTATGATAACGCTAGGTAATCCATATTCTGGATTATATTTTGAAACAGCATTAACTAAAGATGAAATAGTTTGTGCTTGTTCATGCTGAGTTGAAAACAGTACAGGAAACTCAATTCTTAAAGGAGTATCAAATTCTGCAGTTTTCATGTAGAAACAATGAATACTAAAATCTGGAAGATCCTTATCTGATTCCTCATTGAAATTTGATAACTGAAACTCAAAAGTTCTTTCATTAGTATCTAGAACTTGATAGAGCAGATCAGTGTCTCGTAATTGTTTTACTATAGGTCTGTAATCTATTTCAACCAGTTTGCTGAATTCTGGTAATTTGCTTAAATGTGGTAAAATAGCAGATAATTTGTTTGTTAGTATGGCTGAACGAGAATCTTTGACCACTCCACATAAAGCAGTACGATTTTTTTGACATAGAGTGTATAGTCTTCTGTATTGAGCTTTCAGCTTCTTATATTGGCTAACTAGAAACTCACTTTGACTGATTTGACGAAAATCAATTACAGGGAGTACAGAACCATCTAGGATAATGATGTCTGGATGATCTTCTTCAAGAAGGTCAATTCCACATCTTATCTCTTTCTGCATCCTCCAAATTGAAATAAGGCTTTCAATTTCATTTTGTGATAAAGGTTCAATACTCGTAAGAATATCTGGAAAAGGTTGCTCCTCAGGGATATATCTTACTATTGGTTTGCTATCTTTTCTGTGATAGAACAACACTCCTACTGCACGTATTAATGCGATGTCAAAATAATTTAAAGATCTATGGATGACACCCCCATCAATTCCTGCAATTTTCAAACCATCTATATTTGTTTTAGGAACTTTCACTGTGAAAAGATTATCTGAAGTTTTGATATCAAAAGCTGAAGGAAAATCAGAAGGATTTATCTTGTCCTTAACTTGTCTGAAGAGATCCTGAAACAACTTCCTATGTTCATTATAGGTTCTTATCCGTTTTGAGATCTCATCAATGGCTTCATCTATCTTATTTTGAACTGCCATTTATCTAACCACTACTACTAATATCTGTTTTTCCATTTAAAAAGCAATAGTTTTACTTCTAAATCACTTTAACATTCTAGCACTAGCAGCTTTCACAAACTCAAAATATGGGGGTGATGGTTTAATGGGACGAGATTGAAATTCTGGGTGAAACTGTGCAGCTATAAAACACGGATGTTCTGGTAATTCAAGTGTTTCCATGCGAATACTGTCCTCAGACTTCCCAGAGAAAACAAGACCATTCTTACTAAGAATATCTATATATTCAGGATTCACTTCATATCTATGTCTATGTCTTTCATAGATGATTGTATTTTCATACATTTTCTCAAATTTCGATCCTTTTTCTAGAAGTATTTTATGTTTTCCCAATCTCATGGTTCCTCCCAAATCAGTAATTTGCTTTTGTTCAGGAAGAATGTCTATCACGGGATGAGCTGTTTCTGTATCAATCTCTGTTGAATTAGCATCAGATAAGTTACAAACATTTCTCGCGTATTCTATTGTGGCTAGCTGAAATCCATAACAAATTCCTAAAAAAGGAACATTGTTCTCTCTTAGATATTTGATCACTGCTATTTTCCCCTGTACTCCTCTAGAACCAAATCCTCCTGGGACAAGAACTCCATCATATTTTGATAATTCTGTTATTTTGTCTGGATTCTCTTCATAATCTTCAGTTGAGATGAAGTTAATGTCTATCTTCACATTATTATGAGCAGCTGCATGATTCAAAGCTTCTTTTACGCTGATATATGAATCTATCAATTCTGCATATTTGCCTGTTAATGCTATTTTTACTGTTTTTTCAGCAGTTGTATGAATCTCCACTAATCTTTCATCTTCAGACCAATCTGCAACAACATCTTCAAGTCTTAATTTAAGATTCAGAGTGGAACCAAACCCTTGTTTATCTAAGTAGATTGGAGCTGCAAGGACAGTATCTAAATCAGGAAGTGAAAATACTGCATTCGCTGGAACATCACAAAACAATACAATTTTTTGTTTAGCACCATCAGTTAAATCACGAGAACCCCTTGTGACAATAATATCGGGGCTTAAGCCTAAAGATTGCATTTCACGAACTGCATGTTGTGTAGGTTTGGTTTTTTGTTCTCTTAAATTTGGAGGTTCCATAATATAAGTTACTAAAACTATAAGGGAATCCTCTCTTGGCACTTCGCGACGTAATTGCCTAATAGCTTCTAGAAAGGGTTGACTTTCAATATCACCTATCGTTCCTCCTACCTCTATGATGAGTGAATCCAGTTCAGGATCTCGTTCAGCAACAGCTTTTATTCTTCTTTTAATTTCATCTGTTATATGAGGAATTACTTGAACAGTTTTTCCTAAAAAATCCCCCTTTCTCTCTCGTTCAATTACATTGTGATAAACTTGACCAGTTGTAATATTTTGGTCACCTTTCATTTCAAGATTGAGAATCCTTTCATAAGTCCCCATATCAAGATCAAGTTCATAACCATCTGCAGTAACAAAAGTCTCTCCATGTTCGTAAGGATTCATGGTTCCTGCATCTATATTCAGATACGGGTCTATCTTGATAACATTGATTTTTTTACCTCTAACTTGGAGATTACGTCCTATTGAAGAAGTTAGTACTCCCTTGCCTAAACCTGAAATTAAAGCTCCACAAACGAAAATATATTTTGGCACAAAAAGCATATCGAAATAGGACATATAAATTTTGCTTAATTAATTATCCTCATTTTCAGTTGATGATTTTACCATATCTTTCCATTTTTCGATAAATTTAGAAACAGAGTCATACAACCATTTTTCTTCAGGTGTCATGTTTCTGATTTGAGTTGTGATATTTTTTCCTTTACCTGCAATCTTGATGATTTTTGATAATCGCATCGTCATTAAATCTCTAAGTTTTATCTCAAGGGATTCTTTTTGACGATAAGGAACAGCTTTTCCCTTTTTTTCGTAATCATCAAATAATTGTTTCATGAGAATATAGAAGAAATTGTTAATCTTCTGAAGATTGATATTTTCTCCTTCCTTTATGGCTAGCTTGTAGAGTTCGGGAAAATCCAATTCTCCTATTTCTTCCAATTCAACATATCCTTCTTTTTGTAGAAATGTGGCTAACCAGAAAGGCATTTTGATTTTCAATCCCTTTACTAATTTTACTTTTTTAGCGCCTATGTCAAACTCTCCCATAGTTTTCAAGCATTTTACTGGAATATCAAAGTCCTCAAAATCATATTGAATTCTTTCCAACTCACTTAATATCCGATTATCAGAAGTCAATGTTACCACTATTACTCTTAATTCAATCCTTTTAAATTATTTTACTCTAGGAAAAAAAGTCATCTAGTAATTTTTGAGGAAGTGTAGTACTATAATCTTCTTCTGCTCTTTCTTCTTGCATAGAGTCTTCTGCAAGTTCAGTTTCTGAAAAACCATCACCTAAAAGATGAGAAAAGATGTTCTTAATGAGTTCTTTACCAAAACCAGAAATCTTCATAATTTTATTTGGATTTGTTTCTTTCAGAATTTCTTTTGTTCTATACCCTTTATCATAAAGTGCTCTAGCTCTCACTCTTCCTATTCCTGGAATCTGAACCAAGTCTAGTAATTCTTGTTTTATTCCATTTATTACTCGATTATGAACTGCTGAAATTTGCATAGCCATATCCTTGTAACCCAATAATTTTGATATCTCAGAAGAAGCATAAAGAAGCCATTCTGCATTAGAAACAACCATGTAAATGTCTCCACTGCCTATTCTGTATCTGTCTAGCATAATATCTTCAGGAACTTCTTTAATCCAATCTTGCAAAACAAGAGAAGTCTTCAATTGACTCATGAATAACTCTAAATCAAATGATGTTTCCGGGAGGTTGGCTAAAAACTCCTCTTCATGGTCACTTATGAAGTTGACTAGATTAATCTGTTCATCCTTTCTTATGGTCAAAAAACGAACATCAGGAGTTGAACAAACTAATTGGAGAAAACTTAGGTCAGTTAAATAATGCTTAGATTTTATATTTCCTTTGATGAGCCCCTCTCGTATAACAATTGCACTCTTTGGATCGATATAAAGTTGACTCACTCTTTTACCAAAGTTTGTTGGAATTAAATAATCAGGATCATCGACTATAAGTGCTTCTTCTTGTAAAAATCTTACAACTTTGTTCAGAATAGAACTTAGATTTGAGGAATCTTGCTGATATCCATAAAATGTTTGACCAAAGAATTCATGTAGTTCTTCAATAGTTTGAGTGTTCTCTGTCGAAATCTGCCCCAAAACTATTTTACGTAAGGCTGGTTCAGCAGCGATTCTGGATTCAATATCTTCTACTTCTCCAGTAATATAGGTTTGATAAAGATTAGTTGCATCAAATTCATTCTTTGCAATAACAATAGCATCCCCTTCTTTGTCATATTGAGGTCTTCCAGCTCTTCCTGATTGTTGTTTAAATTCTAACACTGGAATCGGATAACTTCCTAAAGTGACATTATATCTGTAGATGCTCTTAATGATAACATACCTAGCAGGTAAATTGACTCCAGCTGCCAACGTGGGTGTAGCACTAATAATTTTGATATTCCCTTGCTTGAAGTTATGTTCAATAATTCTTCTTTGCGCTGAATTTAATCCTGCATGATGATAGGAAACACCATTTCTAACAAGCTGTGCTAAACCTCGTGATTGTTTTGTTTGTTCTCCTGTATTTAGAATCTCTGAAGACGTTGCATTTAGTTTCACTTTTTCTTCTTTTGAAAGAGTTTTATTTATCCTAGAAGCTAGATTCTTAGCTGTAGATTCTGCCATGTTTCTAGTTGTGGCAAAGACTAATGCTTGATTTTTCTTGCTTAATATGTAATCAGTAAGATTATTGAAACTATCCTTGAGCTTTGAAGGAATGGTAACTTCAGTACCATCACCATAAACTATGGTTCTATCAAAAAGGACTCCTTCATTTAGTTTGACAGGCCTCCAATTACTTGAAACAAGCTCAGCTTCCAACCACCGAGCTATTTGATCAGCATTTCGAATAGTTGCACTTAGAGCTAGAATCTGTGCATCGCAGACTTGTCTTAATTGTGCTATTACTACTTCTAAAGTAGGACCTCTTGATGAATCATTAATTAGATGCACTTCATCTGAAACAATTAATCCAATCTTGTTAATCCATCGTGCTTGATGCCTTATAGCTGAATCTATTTTTTCATTCGTAGCAATAATAACATCAGCATATTGGGCTCTTGTATCTTCCTCATCATAATCTCCTGTAAGCAAAATAGTTCTTTTATTTAACAAATCAAGAAAAGATTTGAACTCCATATATTTCTCAAAAGCCAAAGCCCTCAAAGGTGAGAGATATAGTGTTTTTAACCCAGTTTCAGTAAGTTTTTTGATACTTGCAAATAATGCAAGTAAGGTTTTTCCAGAAGCTGTAGGGATTGCGACAACTAAATTAGTTCCATCAAAAAGGCCTTTTTTGATTGCTTCTTCTTGTGGTGGGTATAGCGAGGATATTCCATCTGTGATTAATTTCTCTTTGATAATGTCAGGTAATGGAAGATCCTCTATTTTCATTATTCAACCACGTACTATCAAGCTAATTTCACAAAACCATCACTTGGAGAATAAATCTCTCCATTACTACGAAGTTGATTAATTACTCTGTCTACGAATTCATCATCTATATTCTGATCTTTAGCTAGTTCTTTTATTCTTCTTATCGAAACAACGTCTGAGCTTCCCACTCTCGATTCTTCTTTCATAATATCAATGATTATTTGCATTTTAGAACGTGAAGTCTTAGTTGTACCAGACAAAAGATAATCTATATCAACTCGACCGGTAATTGGGTCTTTACCAGCTTGCTCTAATGAAGTTCTTAGGAGATTTATAGCTGCTTCAACATGATCTATGGTTACATCTTCTTTAAGAGCCATTCTTGCTTGTGATTCAGATAAACGAATAATAGCTTCTAGGTATCTTGGGGTTATGGCAATTGCAGATGAATCATCTGATTCTTTTCTAAGGTTTAAGTAAAATTGCTCAATTCTCTCCATAGCATCATCAGTAAGAGCGGGTTGAACGTGTTGTTTTGCATAACTGATATACTTTCTTAACAGATCCATATTAATTGTAGGTTCAGTATCTTCAATAACATGACCTCTTCGTAATTCCAAGATATGTCTAGCCATTCTTTTATCTGTCTCTACATCTGGTTCATCGCGAATAATATAGATTAAATCAAAACGCGATAAAATAGTTGGGGGGAGATTAATGTTCTCAACAGGAGGGCGAGAATCTTCATACCTTCCAAAACGAGGATTAGCAGCTGCAATAATTGCTGTTCTTGCATTGAGTTGAGCGACAATACCAGCTTTTGCTATACTGACGGTATTATGAAGAACAAGTCCGTGACTTATGAAATTCTCTGTTGGCTCAATTGTGACATCATAAACCCACTTAGTTGCATATTCTCCTTCATTCTTTATTTTTTCAATTTTCTTAATTCTCAACCATCTGAAATCTCGAAGATAATCAATCCTTACTAATCCGTCTTTCACCTTTTCTAACTGATTTTCTATCACTTGTTTATATTTGGGAAGTAAATCTGACCTATTAATTTGTTCATATTTTGATAATGTACCTCTAGAAATTCCAACAAGCTTAGCCATCTTGCTTAATGAATACCCTACTAGAACTCTAAGCTCTTTGGGTGTTTTAGTTTGTCTAATTTTACTCAGAAGTAGATAATATCTCCTAGTTAATTTGTCATAGTATTTACTGATGACCTCTACTGTTATACCATAATTGTACTTCAGATGTTGATAGAAATAACCATCATAACTTAATCCAAGGTGATGAAGAGAATCTATAATGATATTGGCAACATCTGGAGGAAGAACGTCATGCTTTCTATTTGAATTTCTATTCTGAATTAGCAGTTTCATTAGTTTTGGATTTGTTTCTGGTTCTCCAATTATTTGAGAACTGAACTTTTCCAAACTATCACCTCTGATATATACCTTGTATCTAGTTCTGTGGTGCTCCTTGTCTTTACCAAAGGAATACTCTTCGCTGGTAATTCGAGAACTAATTCCAAGAGTTAAAAGTAGATCTTGATAATCATGAGCTAATCCCTTAGATGATGTAGAATATGCAATGGAGGTGCTTTCTACAGAACCATCTCCAGCAAATGCAGCTTTGAGGAATTCAATTCTCATGCTCTCATCTATGCAAAATATTTTTTTATCAATTCGTTTGATATAACTTTTTTGCATTGTTTTAGGGAAGTTTTCGGTTAAATAATTATAAATGTCGGTAGAAATTATTCGAATTGTTCTGTTTTGTTCAACATTATTAATTGGTTCAGTATTGAATGTATTTCTAATGCTACTGATCATATCCTCTCCTATTTTGGGATCAGTATTGCTTAACCCTACTTCTAATGAAGAACCTTTATACGAATATCCTTCAGCGATATAGTAACCCAAGAATTTTGCAAAATCATTAGTAATAGTATCTGGAAGTGTTACATTCTTTCTTCCTCTTGAGAAGTCTGTTACTAATGAAGAGCTGTTTCTATTATCTAAATATCGAACTCCTGGAACAAACATATTTTCCATTACCTTATCTGCAGCGACAATTTGAATTTCTCCACTGTGCATTGTATAAATTGGATGTTCAGGAGTTACTATAATGTCTCTACCATTTGAATATGTGATTTTTATAAAATGATCAGCAGCTAGGTGTCGACTAATCCTATTGACATTTGTATCATAAATAGTCTTGAAATCTGTAGTTAAAACATTGAAACCATGATTCTCTACAGGAAGTATTTCACAATCTTTACCGATGATTTTAGATTCCTCATTTTCTTTGAAAAGATTATCAACAAAACTTCCAATTTGTTGTTTTTGACCGTCCAGAAATGATATTTCAAAACTTGGATGATAAGATTGTTGTTCCATCGCTTCATGAATTGAGGATCTATCAGTTGGATTCATTTTATCGAACTCATCTATCATACAATTATGAACAAGTATAAAGTTCGCAAAATATGTTTCATCATTTGCTATTTGAATGTTATAGACTGTTTGAGATTGTATTTTTTTCTTCTTTCTAAGAATAATAAAACTCAAATTCTTCGATATTATCCTTTGAAGATTTTTGTATTCGGAACTTTCTTGAATACCCTCAATTTTGCTTAACTGTTCCAATGCATTTACTAAGTTTTTTCTATTAATACCTACCTTGCTGAGTTGACTTTTTCTAATGCTATTATTGTATAAAATGTGTTTATGTCCATGTGGTATTTGTTCTGAAAGAGACTTGATTAATTTATCAATTTTGTAGATCTTATCAAATTTATCTTGTCGTGTTGTAATCTTGAAGTAATTATCTTTTTTGTATGAGATTAATCTAGATGAGTCTAATTTTTGGATATTTGATACTCCTGTTATGGATATTTTATAGGTGAGATATACGCCTTTCTTAACAACTCCTCCTCCCATTTGAATAGTTTTATTTATTTTTGCTATAATCCCTATTTTTCTGAATAGTTTTTTGTAAAATTCAGCTGTTTCCTTATTTCCAATAACTATGTCAACTATACCACCAGATTTTCTGTTGGAAATAGATCCATCTCCATTGATTACTCCTGCTATAAAAGATTGAACAATATCCGAAGACGAATTTTGAATTTCTTTTAGTACACACCTACTTTTTGATTTGTTTTCATTAGGAATTCCAAGACTTTTAAGAAACTGATGTATTTCCTTATCATTAAAATACAACCTTTTAATGTTGCTTCTTTTGTCAGTATATTCTTTAACTTCTATGTTAAATACACTATGTACCAGATCACGGAATCTTTGCAGTAATTCAATAGATTTTGAATAGAAAGTAATTCGATATTTTTCTTTTGATAGATTCCCGTCAGATACAACTAACCCTAATAACTCAGCCAAATCTTCTGTAATTTCTTTATCTATCCCTTCTTTTTTCTGTTTTTTTGAAAAAGGGTAATTTCTGAAATCAATAATGACTTCATTTTCCTTTAAATCAACAGCTTTCTTCCAAATTAAACCATTATCCCAGACTGGAAAAGGATGCTCTTCAGAAGCTTTGAGAATTTCACCAGAAGAAAATTCTAGATTGTAAACTTTCTCACTTTCTCTTTTCGATTTTGAAACAATTTTGTTTGTATTCAAATCATATGTAAGTTGATTAAAGGAAATAACTTCTCCTTCTAAATCATTTTCTACTATTTCTTGAATTGGAAGTAGTTCTCCTGAAGACATTAATATTTCTGTATCACCAGTTAAACATACTCCTCTATCTGCTAATACTAAAGCTCCTGCTTCTAAACCAAACTCTCCAGTTTCAGCATCCCTGATAACAGCTGCAGTTAGACCAGCCGCAGAACTTGCCTTTCCTGATGTAAGTAACCCTCTAGGTGCAAGACGATGAACATATTGAAGTAATTGACTATTGTGAACAAATAATCCATTAGCTATGAAATTATGAGTTTCTGGTACTTGTATATCATAAACCCATTCAAAATCTGGTTTAAATCTTTCAATTGAAATTATTCTATCCCAGAAAATATCTGCATTTAGAAGTTTTTCAATTCTTTCTACTTTATCATTATGTCCATACTTTTGAAGCTCTCGAACAATTTTTGTAAGACTTGGAATTGAAGGTTTCCTGTCATTTCTTTCATAATGTTGGTAAGTACTTCGTATCAATCCCATTTGAGATTGAGAAAGATTCAATTCCTTTCTAATTTCTAAAAGAATCTTATTTAGACCAGGAATTACATCAATATTAGTATTTGAATCTAAATTTCTAGCTAATCTATCTTTCTTGTATGAATTAAAACCTATTAAATCTCTAAATCTTTTGAACTCCTCTATAGATGTAATTTTTAGTCTATAATATTTCTGTAGCGGGGATGACTGACTTTTTGAGTGAGTATATCCTAATTGTGATATTATACTAAACCGATTCAAAAGTAGCTGAATATCCTGTAAAAGCTGTTTACTTGCGGATGTAGCAGATATTGTACATCTGTCTCTTCCAACGGTACCATCAGTGTCAAAATAAGCTCTAAGAAAAGCTTCTACTGAACCTTTAGGAGCTCGCATAATAACATTGGGCACTATCTTCTTGTATGCACCCTCGTAAAAACTAGGAGAAATTTTCTCTAAAATTCTTCCTAATTCTATTGAAGAAACGTAAACATCTTTTGCACTCTTCCCCTTATGTGAATCTCTTACAGTATAGTTAATATCACCAAATGTGCTAGTTAAACATCTTATATAATCATTAATTAAAAATTCTTCATTATTTGTAAACCAAACATATGATGATGTGCTGGTCTTTTGTAAGTAGCCATCTCCACAAATATATCCTAAGAAACTAGAAAATTCAGGTGTTATTTCTGTAGGTATTCGAATTTTTTGAGCTGATGTTTTTCCTTCTTTAATACTCAATCTAATTTTCTCATCTGGATTAGTTTTTATTTTTCTGGGAGATGCTATGAATTCTCCTATTTTTACATTCATAGCTTTTCTTGATAAAATCAAACCACCTAATGTTGTGTAGAAAGGATGAGTTGGAGTTACAATTAATTCTTTTCCGCTAGATGTTTTAATCTCAAACATCTCATTTGGAGTTTTTCTTTTCCAGAAAATGTTAGCATTTGCATTTTCAATTTTTCCGTTTTTGTTCAATGTTAAAATAGGACAAGCTCCTTTTGCATAAAATCCATCATCAATTATGTGTTGATTGTTTTTTAGATTTTCTTCAACTAAGTTCTTTATTATCTTTGTTTCACCATTTACTAGTAAAACCTTAGTTTCTGCATGCACACATTTAGCTACTCCAGGATCTCCTATCATTAATAAATTAGAATCCCCTCTCTGTTTCATACCATCAGGAGCAACTCTGGAAACTCCTCCAAACAGAACTGTAGCTAAAGCTTCTTTTATTGTCTCCATTCCATAAATCGACGGGGCAACAGATCTGATTATTCTTCTATGGATGTTGATGTCAGTAGAAAGAGCTAAAATTTCTTGTTCTGTTTCTGGATCAATATCAATCTCTTCAAACTCCTTTTCTCTAGATGAAACAAAATTTACATCTAACCAAGGGTCAAATGTTGCCAGCTTTCCCCTTTGCACTCCTTTTATTTTCATGCGGAGAATTCCTGAAACGATTGCTCTATCACCTGCTCTGACAGTATCAACTAAATCGCCTATTAATCTAGCTGGAACCGAACGGGGAATTTGGCCTGGAGGAAGACTTTCAGGTTTTTCTTGCACTGTAATAGATTGAAAATCAGTATAAGTTGATTCTTCTGTTAGAAGATTAAATGGTCCGTTTTTCCCACAATTTGGATTAACACATTTAGTTGGTTCTGTATAGTATCCACCTTCTTGAGAAACATAATGAACTTCTCCACATCGAGCACATTGGAAAACTCCTTGAATCAAAAGAGGTTTAACTACAGTTTGACGAATAATAATACCTTCAACAGCTAACAATTTTCCTAAATGAACTGATCGTAAACGACGTAGATTAACTAAATCTGGAAGATTTGAAAATCGAACATGAAATAGACCTTCAGTTTCATCACTAGACGCATAAATTGAATCTTCAATCTTTAAAACCTCTACTAGTGCATCATCTGCAGCTTTGATTGTAAGTTCAGGTTCTTCGCGTAGTTTTTTAGCTGACTCGGGATCAAATCGTAATAAATCATCATAATTTACAAAAAGAGATAAAAGACCTTCTAAAGACATTTTTTGAACTTGTCCAACATAAATATGTCTCCCATTTTCATCTTGATATGCTTGAAAAAACTCTCTGAATCTTTCGCTTGGACTGGATTGCATATCTATGTGCATTTGTGTCTACCCTATCGCTACAAACATCAATTTATAATCAAAGTAATAAGTCTTACTTAGTATTAGTCTTAGATTTACTTTCAATAGAAATAACTATTTATTAGTATAAAAACCATTAATAAAAATAAGCAAGTGTAAACTTAAAAAAACTAACAATTAGTGAAGTAAATGACATATACACCCACACATCTAGCTGTACAAGGTATTATTGCATGGTTATTATTATCAAAGAAGAATAAGACATATTATAAAGAACATAGATGGGAGTTTATACTCATTAATCTTGTAGCGGTTCTCCCCGATATAGATTTACTTTTTGGATTTCACAGGTCTTACACGCACAGCTTGATTCTTCCCACTTTCATTCTTTTCAGTATGCTAGTAATAGATAAAATCAATAAAGACGCAAGTCCAATAGAATCAGCAACTTACAAAACTGTAAGATTTGTTAAATTGGCTTCACTGATGTGGTTAGTTCATATTTTTCTGGACCTCAGCTGGGGGCCTCTTCTGTTATTCTGGCCTTTAGATAATAATCTGTATGATCTTTCAGTTTACCTTCGATTCAAAAACGAAGCATGGTTGTTCTTCCCATTGACCTTTGTTGGTCTGATTCCAGATTGGTCGATTTATACTATGACTGAAGGGCAAAGAATATTTTTCATAAATCTATCTCAAGAAGAACTTCAATCAATTTATGGAGAATTTCTGGATTTATACATCGCTCAGTTCACATTTCATGTTCTCTTATTTATTGTATGGATGATAGTAATCCTATTTCCAGCATTCAGGAGAAAGAAACAGAAACCAGTAGAAGACTGGAAGAAATTTTATACAAATTTAAAAGCAACGTGGAGTTTGATAAAGAGACAACTCACACTCTTTGGAATATTTCTAATATTCTTAGGTCTAATGCTAGGACCTATTATCGGTTTGAATAGATCTGTTGATTATGAGATTTCATATGAGTACAAGAGTACGCAATCATTCTTCGATCCAACTCTGGGTATAGCTCTTGTAAACAAACCCCAAGCTACCACTTTAGTTAACTTTAGTAGTGAAACAGGTTTAGTTGATTATAATGTTACAGTCCTTACTACCAATAATGATACTTTCATTAGTTTTTTTGATAATTTTGAAAATTTGACGAATAACTACTATGATAAAAATATCACTTATGGACAGATGATTGCTTCTTATTCAAACATTACTAATCAAGCAAAAGATGAAAGTATTTTCGAGTCTAAACTAATTGGAGAAGAAGTAGATTCTGGTATTCTTATAACTATGAATGAAACTGAGGAAGAAGAAACAGTTTTCTTAATCACATTTGTAGATGAGTGGAACACAACTGAATCTTTCATTTATGAAGCTAAAATTGCTATAAATTATGTTATACATAGAAAACAAGCAGTTATAGAAGGAGGAATATTAAGTGGGGTTGGGTTGGTAATAATTATTGCAGACCAAATAATCGCACTTAGAAAGAGTAAGAAAACTAAATCAAAAAACTAATTTGGTAGTTAATTCCACTAGATCGGAATTGTGATTCAATTCAACCATCTTTACATTCGATAGAGAAACGATTTCATCAACAAAAGATACGCGTCTATATGTCCTCGCATAAACTACTCTTAAATCTGGAATACGTTGAATAGTTGGGAGTGGATTTCTTCCTATAGTTCTCTCAAGGTCACTAATGATATAGATGATTTTTTCTCTTGATGAGCTATCTTTCAGCTGTTTTGTAGCTAATAGTAGGGCTTCATTTAAATCTGTTTTCCCTCCGCTTTCAATATTCAAAATTAGTTCTACTAATTCTTCAGGTGGGATTCTCTTAGCCATAGGCTTCAACAATTGAGCTTCTGAGTCAAATTCTATTATAGCAAAATTGTCTCTCTTAACTGAAAGAGACAAAACAGAAGCCATCAAAACTATCTGATGGATTAACCGTAAAACACTAAGACTTTTATCAATACAAATAACAATACTTTTCTTTCTTTTTGAAGGTTCTTTGACCACTATACTGTCATAGTCAGGAACTTGCTTCCCACTACTCAACATTTTCTCAAAAGTCATCTCAATTTCCCAGGAATCACTAGGTTCATAATTTACATATCTAGAAACTGATGATGAAATCCCTCGTCTGAATATAGTTTTGGCTTTTTCAGTTATGAATGGTATAAGTTTCTCTAGGAGTTTCTTACGAATATTATAGTTAAGATGTTTTTTTGTTCTAGAATATAGCTGAATCAAATCTTCTCCTGCAAGATTTTCTAACATTTCGTCAGTCAAATCAATTTTATTAAGTATTTTAGCTGCTATCATGGGATAATTGGTTGCAATAAGCCTTAAACCCTCCAAATTACTTTCCTCTGCTGCTCTTTCAGCCAATTCGATAATACGTGCCATATTATCTTCTTTTTTACCAAGTTCAAGATGAATCTCATTGATAGTCATTCGACCAGCATTTGATGGGAAAGCAAGAAACGGTTCATCCCCTACAATGGATGATGTAAGGTCACCTAGTCTTCTTTTTTTCGTGATATCCTATCTTTATCATATTTAGACAAGACTTTAGAGATGATTTCTTCTATAATCTTTACTTCGCTTTTTCTACTGGATGTTTTACATCTAATCTTCCGAGAATGAACGGATATTGCTCTCTCGATAAGTTCAAGCTCATCTATTCTTTCATTTACTCTAAAGAGATTTACTAATTGCATTGCACCACGAACAGTTGAACCATATTCAAGCTCAGGATGATTTAATGAAGCTTCAACAATCTCACATGATATTCGAATAAGAAAGTTGTCTGAGCTAGATGTTCGAAGTTTTACAATTTCGATCATTTCTTCCAAAGATTGATGAGTAACACTAATCCAAATGCAACGATCGTAGAATGCTTTTGGTAAGGGATTTGTAGCTACAGTATCGTGAGGGTTATAGGTGAAAACGGGTATAAAACCTTTCTGTGCTTTGATTTCTCCTAGCTGAGGTATTGTTATCAATTTCTCATCCAAAGCTGTTAATACTGCATTAATAGTTTCAGAAGGTGCACGATTAACTTCATTATAGAAAAATAATCCTCCTTCTTCCATTGCCTCAGTTAAAGGTCCTGAAATGAATGTATCTCTAGAAAAACCCTTCTCTAGCACAAGAGGAGGGTCATACCATCCCTTCAGTTTAATAGAGGTTAAACTGTCATCACCATCCACTCTAATGAAAGGTCTCTCAAGACTCTCTGCTAAAGCTTTAGCCATCTCTGTTTTTCCAGTTCCAACTGGACCTTCAATAATAATTGGTAAATCTTTCTCAATAGCTCTAACCATCATTTCTAGCTCTTTCTTTCGTCCAATGATGAGTTTTAACATTTTATCTAGAACTTCTTTTGAAAGCTGACTTCCTTTAGACATCAAATTAATATAAAGAAAGAGAAATTAAAACTCTTGTTGTGTGTGTTTTAAAGGAAAAAAATAATGTGAAGGATTGGCAGCTAGTTTGTTGCTACCATCCCATCTTCTTTTAATATGCTTTTAGTGGGTTTAACAAAGAGAATTACAACTAGTCCTGCTAACATGATGAGACCTATAACACCAACAGCTAGAGCATAAGTAACATTCATATCCCAATTGGCACCATTTGGATCACTTAAAGCGATAATAGCTGCCCAAATGATTGGTCCAATAGATGCAGAAACTTTACCAGATAATTTACTGAAACCCATATATTCTCCAAACTTCTCTTTTGGTGCAAGTTCAATAACCATATATCTTTGAGCAACCCAAGTTCCTCCTAAAGCAGGTCCTGCTAAAATGCCCATTAATAAAACCATGATAAATGGAAAAGACCAGCCGTTACCTTCAGCACCGCCAAGCATTTCAGGAACTGCAATTGGAGACCAAGCAATTGAGGCAATGATTGATATAACCAAAGCAATTATCCAGAAACCACAGACCATGACAAAAGTTGCTTTTGCACCCTTTTTATCAGCGAATATTCCTACAGGATACGTAAATAGGACAGCAGATATTGTGGCGATAATGATGAAGTAATTTGCAAAACTATAGTCCATACCCATTCCATCAGTTACTATAAGAATCATTTTGATAATAACTACGTTAGCTACTTCGACTATTAAGAAATATCCAATGATAAATTTGAACATCTCTCTGTGTTGTCTAATATCTCTAAATGTAGTTCCTAATTGTTTGAAAGATCCTTTTACAACTTGCTTCATAGGTGGTGTCTCGCCTTTCTTCTTTCTCTCTTTTACGAAAAAGAAAGGTAATGCAAAAATCAGGAAAATTCCCATTGCAATTACATAAGTCCACCATTCATCAAGATAGCCAAACTTAACCCATCCGTCATCAGGATTACTTCTAGGCGATCCCCAAATACTTGAAAGAACTAACATTGCGGCAATACCAATTATTGTTCCTAAGTAACCAAAAGCTACTCCAAAACCACCAACTTTTCCAGCATGTCTTGGTGCTGCAATAAATGGTAACATCGAATCATAGAAAGCAAGACTCCATTGATATGCCATGTTTGCAATCACATAGAATAATAGAACCAACCAAAGGCTTTGAAATATACCTAATAGACTTGCAAAAATCAGTATAATTCCAGTTAGAACGATTACGAAAGGCTTTCGTTTGCCCGCATAATCACTTAAAGCTCCGGCTATTGGCATTCCAATTGCAATAATTATTTGCATGACCATTACAACTGTAGCGAAAATGAATTCTGATTTCGCATAGGTAAAACCGTTTACTCTTTGACCAATAATAAGGACATATTGATTTATAATTAACGAAACTATAACCATAGAATAAACAGTGTTAGCAAGGTCATACAAAGACCAAATAAAGACATTCTTTAAGGAAGTCTTAGTTTCTAATTCAACCTCTTCTTTGAAAACTTCAGACATAGAATTTTAAATAAAATAGATGTTTAAAAATTATTCCCATCTTTGTATGAAAATAGCTGTTAAAACCTCCAGTGGGCTAGTAACGATTTTCTTACCTGTTTCAACATACTAGCAGTATGTTCAGAAATTTCAGTTTCTTCTAATTTATCTAATATATATGGCTTGTTTCCAAGCAGACCCAATATGAATTTTGAACTTACATCTTCTAATTGGTCAAGCTTGTATCCACCTTCTAAAGTGCAAGCAATTTTACCTTCGCAACATTCTTGTGCAATTTCATTAAGAAGGTAGCCTGCAGCATAAAACGCATTTGATCCAACACTCATAACACCTACTGGGTCTCCAGCTAAAGAATCAAAACCTAATGAAACGAGAATAAATTCAGGTTTGTATTGTCTAACTATATTAATTGAAAAAATCAGTGCTTTTAGCCAATCCATACTTTTTATTCCAGGTAATAAAGCAACATTAACATTATACCCCTTTCCTTCAACAACACCTATCTCAGTAGGAAAACCAGTTCCCGGATAGGAGTAATTAGGATGGGCGTGCAAAGATATGTAAAAAACATCTTTACGGTGATAGAAAATATGAGAGGTCCCATTCCCAAAATGATGATCGATGTCAATAATTGCTATGCGGTTATAACCCTTGTATTGAATTAACCATTCAGCAGCTATTGCCACATTGTTGAAATAACAGAAACCTCCTGCTGAATTATACTCGGCATGATGACCAGGTGGACGAACAACTGCGAAACTTCTCTGAGCTTTATTTTGGTCAACTAAATCTACAGCTTGTTTGGTTGCACCAGCTGATAACTTTGCAATATCAAAAGTATGTTCATTGAGAGATGTGTCAATTGTAATCATACCTCCTCCAGCTTGAGAAATTGCTCGAATCTTAGCAATATGATCTGGAACATGAACAGACAGAATATTTTCCTCCTCTATTGGTTCAGGATCAAAAAATTCAATGGAGTACTTAGATTCTTTTTTTATCTTCTTTAATGATTTAATGATTTCATCTAGTCTAAGGGAGGATTCTGGATGAGCTCTGTCCATATTATGCTTTTTGAATAAATCTGAATATATTACTGCTAAATCGAGCATCTAGATTTTATGTACATCAACTATAAATTAAGGCTTTTGTATGACAAACAGGATAAATTTCTCTGTGATATTCTTCCGTATATTTTATATAGCCTTAACAGAGTTGAAGTGATGTTCCAAAAATGTCCTTTGTTGAATTCTTATTAGATGTTGGCTTAGCTTTTCTATTCGCAGCTCCCTTGATGGTTTCCAATGCTGCTCCAGCTTTACTTGGTGGTGGTTATCCAGTAGATTTTTACAAGAATTTCTTCGATGGAAAAAGAATTTTAGGTGATCATAAAACTATTCAGGGGTTAATAACTGGAATATTAAGTGGGTTGATTGCTAGTATTGTAGTCTTCTATCTGGTACATGACCTTATGATTCTAAGATATGGAGCAATTGGTTTACAGTACCCTATGTGGATAGGATTAGTAATGGGTTGGGGAAGTAACTTTGGAGACATGTTCGGGTCTTTTATTAAAAGACGGATAAACATTCAATCTGGCGGGAGTTTTCCTGTATTTGACCAATCTGGATATATCTTATTTGGTTTACTGTGGAGTTGGCCTATCTTCAAGTCTATGCCTTGGCAATTTATTGTAACAATACTGATTATTGCTCCTCTTCTTCATTTTGGAGCAAATGTTCTAGCCTATAAAGTAGGAGCGAAATCTGTTCCATGGTAATTAGATTTCTCTATCTGATAGCCATTAAGTAAAATTTATATGTAATTTGAGGAAGTTATTCATATTAATTGACAGGTAGTTTTAAATGAGCTCTAGTTCAAGAAATCGTGAGTGCACGCTAACCTGTCGATCTTTTTTTTGTAGTAAAAAAATGCTGAGGATTGTTAGAAAGAACGGGGAGAAAACCTTTCTCTGTGCTATGGATGATGGTTCTGAATGCTTAGGGTACATGTGTAATTATGCTGATTGTCGAGAAAGAAAATTGAATGATTCTGGAATGTGTTTCAAACCTATGAAAACTCAACATCAAAGTCATCCACAAAAACCTAAACGGGACCAATATTCTGAGTTTGATTATGTTACTCCAAATGACTTGGATGTTAAACTTAGAAAGAAACTATCTAGAAATTACAAATAAGCTGGATAGGAGCAGTAGATTTTAATATCTGAAAAATCACATATTTGAATAGAATAATTGAGATGACTTTTATGTTTTCACCAAGTTCTAGTACTGGAGAAAAGAAATTATTTACTTTTGGTATTCCCACTCTAGATGAAATTCTAGGTGGTGGAATTCCTGCAGGTTCTAATGTTCTTATTGAAGACGAAATTGGAGCAGAAGCAGATCCGTTTGTTCTTAACTTCCTATCAGAAGGTCTAAGATCAGGAGAGTATGGGTATATTTTTTCAACAGAACATCCATATGAATATTACAATGAGATCATGACAGGAATAGGTGTAAATCCCGATATGTTAGATGCGACAGG
>DXJF01000030.1 GCA_019057375.1 Candidatus Heimdallarchaeota archaeon | reverse complement strand
TTTCATATATATTTACTTTTTAATTTTTAATCATTAATACTAATATCTACATTGTGATTTTCTCATTACAGATTGTACAAATATCATCAGAATCCAACAAATCAAGTGATTCACTTCTAAGAAAAGTATGACTGCACGGAGATACGCTAACAACTTCCTTCTCTTTCAAAATTCTCTCGCATTACTTTTAAGCCAAAACCAAAGTGATAATTTACTTCTTCGTACCTTACAATTAGATAAATTGAAATAGAACTCATTGTTTGGTGTTTTAATGTCTATAGAACCATGTACCATTCCAAGTAAAGTTAAAGAGAAGCTCGAGAAACAACAGTATAGAATCGCAGGTAATCATTCAGCTGTTAAAACCTGTACATGGTTGAAACACTCACTAAAGGGAGAAGGAGTTTGCTACAAAAGTCAATTCTATGGAATCAATTCTCATCAATGTCTACAGTGTACTCCCGCAACTATCTGGTGTAATCTGAAATGCGTTTTCTGTTGGAGAAGTGCTTCATGGTACAATAAAGGTACAATGAACTGTCAAGTAGATGATCCAGTAGCAATTGTTGATTCTATGATTTATCATCAACGTAAACTGATAGCTGGTTACAAAAATCATGCTAAAGTTCCAATGGAGAAATATGATGAAGCATTTAATCCTAAACATGCTGCTATCTCATTAAGTGGAGAACCTACCTTTTATCCTCGTCTAGGAGAGCTGATAGAAGAATTTCATTCTAGGAAAATGACTACTTTTCTAGTGACAAATGGAACCAATCCTGAGATTCTAGAGCAACTTGATACTTTACCATCTCAACTATATTTAACTATGATTGCACCTACAAAAGAATCATTTGAAAAAACAGGAAGACCTTCAGATAAGGAAGCGTGGGACAAGATTCTACAGACAATAGATCTTCTCCCATCTTTGAAGACGCGAAAGGTTATGAGATTAACTTTAGTACCTGGCTATAATATGATTGAACCAGAAAAGTTCAGAGAATGGTTTGAAAAATCTGAAGCACACTTTCTGGAACCCAAAGGATTTATGTCCGTTGGAGATGCTAGAAAGAGATTATCTTACGAAATTATGCCAAGGTATGAGAAGATAAGAGCGTTTTCAGAAGAAATCATAAAAGATTCTGATCTAAAAATAATTGATGAGAAGGAAGATTCAGCTGTAACCCTGATTGCAAAAGAAGATTATGTTTTTAGGAAAAAGCTTTGAGTTTCGAGATTAACTAGTCAAATCACCCAAAAAACCTTTATATTTTTAGTTTCACTTATAATTAACATGGTTAGCCTAAATAAGCTAATTAAACAGCTTAATCACGAGGTACCTGAAAAACGAGAAGAAGCTATTTTGGCACTAGGAGAACTAAGGGACGAGAGAGCTGTTGAACCTTTGATAAAAGTAGTAAACCAGGATACAATTGAGAATAGAACCTATGCGATTATTGCTTTATCTGAAATTGCTGACCATAGAGCTATTGAAACACTAATCTATTGCCTCATGGATACTGAAGAAAAAATCAGATTAGCAGCTTCAAGATCTTTAGGAAAGTTTTCTTCTCCTCAAGCGATATCTGCTCTTTTAATTTCACTTAGAAAAGATCCAAAAGTAATTGTAAAAAGTAGAGCTGCTTTGTCATTAGGGGCTATAGGTTCAGAATTAGCAGTAGAAGAATTAATGAGTGAATCGAAATTGGAACATCCAGCATCTCTGCTGTATTCTATAGATTCAGCTCTGAAGATGATAGCAAGGAACAATGGGTACAAAGACATAGATGAACTGGTGAAATCTGTGAAAGAAAAGAAGGAAAAACACACAGAAATAATACCAGAAGTTGAGCAAATAAAAGAAAAAGAAGAATTACTAGAATTCCCAACTTTGTGGCCATATATTAGAAAATATGTCTATGAACAATTAGAAGGGATTCAAACTGCTTTAAGTATTGAATCTAATGAAGAAACAGCGGAGAAAAAAATATCAGATATTTTGGGAGAAAAATTCTGGAAATTCATTTCTTTCATTGAAAACAAAATGGATAGAAAGTTCTCGCAATATCAGAGTGATTTAATCTGGCAAATGACTTGGGATGTCTCAAAACCTCTAAGGTCAGAGATTTTTCAGATGATAAAGGATCATAGAACAGAAGTAGAGGAAATTGACAAATATAGAAACTGGCTTGATAGAATAGAAGAAGAGAAGGATGCAAGAGAAGAGCTAAAAGGCGCACCAATCTTAGAAATAAAGAAAGTAGAGGAAATAGATGCTGAGAAAGCTTCAGGAGCAGAACTTGCACGGTCAATATCAGGCGACATTGAAGGAATAATGAAGAAATACTCTGCTTGGAAAAAAGAAGCTAATGAGCTTGAAGAAATCGCAGAATTTGAAATAGATACTGAGTAAATTTATACACTTTTTATCTAGTTCATCAAAAATATAGCCTATTTACTCAATGAATCTGAAGATTAATTATATCGTTTTTTTCAAACTGTAACATTCGGGTATTACAAAACGTTGCTTCCGACAAAAAAGTTATATGCATAGTGTGAAGCATATAGCTTGGTCAACAGATGAAGAAGAGATTAATTACTTTCAAAGTAACTGATAGCATGATTAAATGGATGAATGACATGATGTCAATGGGGAATTACGACTCGAGGTCTGAGCTTGTCAGGGATTCACTAAAAGAGTTCCTTTCTAAGGAGTATTATGAAGGAAACTTCTCTGAAAACATAAAATTAAAGGAGAAGGAGCAATTTCGCAAACTATAATTAAAAAGAGATCTTAACATTCAATTCACAAATTATCTTTTGTAAATGTAATTCAGTTAATATTAAAAACATACATGTTGACTTGGCACTTTTCTTAAAAACCTTGAATTTTCCGACAAAAATGTTTCTAAGCTCATTCTTAGTTAGTATTTAAACTAGCCTAGATTCTTTGGTTTTTGTGTATAACTGCTTGATGAAGTCTTCTAATGTCTTTAGAGCAGGAATTTGACTTAAACCTTCACCGAATTTCTTGCAAATGAACTCTTCTAGACTAATAGCTATCTTTGCATAGGTTCCAAAATGCTTCTTAGGAAAAATCAAGAATACTACAAGTGGAACATAAGTATCATAGAAGCGATTTACACCTTCTTTTCTAACAAGAATATCTATAGCTGAAGTATAATAATCTGAGTGAGGTATCTGAACTATTCCTCTCATCTTAGCAAAATTATTGGATCCGAAATCGCTTTCTTGCATAAGAAAACTAAAAACTTTGATGTTGAGATTTTCTAAAACCTCTTTGTCAAGTAAGGAATCGTTGTATATTATGGTGGGCCCTATCTCTTCATCAAATATTGAACAAACAAGACTTAAATCGATCAGGTCATTATCGAATTTTTCCTCTTGTTCATGTAAGAGAATTGTATTCAATTCAGAGTAGGCGAAGCTCATCTACTATATTAATAGGCAAAATAGTATAAAAATACATTAACTTCCCTTCTCTCTCCAGCGGAGAAAAGTATTATTTTCAATGTACATTCTAATTTCGTCTGGAAATCTCCAATAATCAAAAACAATCTCATCCACTTCCTTTCGCATTTTCGAAAAATCATTTTCCGTACTTTGAGAAAGTAACCATTTATCAACACTCACCTCTATTTTGCTAAAATGTTCAAAATTAAACTTGGGAAATGGAAAATGTCTTACACTATTCGACGTTATATCTCTAACTAGAAGACTCTCTGCAAGCAGTTGAATAAAGGATGAACAAAGATAGCCATAAATGATTTTAATTGAAATTTGCTTCTTTTTAGAATACATGATATCGAAAATGTCATTGACATAATAATCTCCATTCAAATCCATTCCTATATACCATAATTTTCCTCTATTTCGACGAATTATTTTTGGTTGTTCAAAGAGTTGTTCTGATCCAGGTGCTCCTAATAAGTTCTTGTCATAGACAAAAGTTTTCCCTGAGTGAAAGAGTTGAAAATTAAACACCCCATTCTCCTTATTGTTTAAGAAAGAATTACTCCTGAGTAGTTTTTTTATCTGGTTTGACGTCTCAGTTTCCATTTTCTTATTATTATAATAGTTTTGATACATCTTGCTTAGAGTTAAACCTCGCCTAATTGAAACAAAGTCTGAAAGAGTCGGTGATTTTGCTTCTATCTTTTTAAGGAATGATAAAATATCTGGTGGAAGTAATTTTAATAGGTTCAAGTCCTGATCAATTGAATCATAAGGTATTATAAATTCTGAAGTAGTGATTTCATTTCTTAGCTTAATTTCAGAGAACTTGCTTTTTTTGTTCCAGAAAATAATGCTGAATTCGTTGATAACCTCCTCAAACCAATCTTTCTTGCAGAGAATTATTTCAGATATAGACCCTTTAGTGAAAACCTCCTTTCTCCACTCTTTAGCATATGTTTCAGTTAAAATCCCTTGAGGAACTACTAAACTGCCTTTTTCTTTCGAAATAATATGAGCTAAAATCACGAATGGAAGGGAAAAGTTGTATTTACCTCTTAGAAAATTTGAAATCCGAGGATCAAGAATATCTTTCTTATACTGTTTTTCATCTACATCCTTGTAATATACCCATGGTGGATTACCGACAACATAGTCTACACCAATTTCTTCAAGCAAATTGCCTTTTTGATCAAAAAATAATTCAGGAAAATCTACCACCCAATTGAAACTTCTGAAGTGTTTAGCTCTTTCAGCAAAAAAGCTTCTTCTATCAAAATATTCCTTCAAATCATTAAGATCAATTTTTCTATTTGTTGCAAGAATCTTGTTTCGAAGAGAGATAAGTTCAAGAAAATTCTCTTTCAGAACAGATTTTGAAAAAATTTCTTCGATAATTTTCTCTTTGAAACCAATCAGAGAATCTCCTTGCTTGACAGTAAGTACTAATCTTGTTTTGACATTGTTTGTTAGTGTGGTATGGAAAAGAAAACTAAACAACATTAATTCGTAAATTAATGGATCCAATTCAACACCATAAATACTGCAATTATCTTTTAGAAATGGCTTTAAGAAATAGCCCAATCCTGCAGAGAAATCCATTACTGAAAATTTTCCCTTTAATCCTGAGTTGATTGTAATGTTTCGATAAACTTGATCTATCATCTCTGGATTTGTAAAATACTGTCCTATTACTTTTCTAGATTTTAAATCCTTAATAGTCGAGAGTAAGAATCCAATATCTATGTTTGCTAAGAAATCACACAATTTTTCAACTAATTCTTTCTCAAGTAAAACCTTAGAAACTTTGTAATATTCAAAGAGAGGTACAAAATCTGATAAGTGAAAGTTGTTCGATGAATAAATATTCGCTAATGAAATAGTCTTGTTATCTTCTATAATCTTGATAAATTCATTATTGACCATTACCCAGACCTTTAAAACTAGAGAATAGCTCTCCTGATGATTTAAACCTACACTTTGTAAATGGTTTACATATGTTTCCAAGATATTTTTTGACTCTTCAGTATGCATGAAATCTCCAATCGTACAATTTTAAATATGTGTTAATTCTTAAAACATTAACTGAACTATTAATTTTTCTTTTAAACTGAGCCGCACTTTCATCAAACTTTTTAATAGCTAAATTAGTCGTTAAACCAATGATTGAAAATCTTCCTCCAGAAATAATGTCTGTATACTCTTTGTTATCGGAGGAAGAGAAAAATTATTTACTTAACAACGAAAATCTCTCTCAAACATCCAAATTGGATGAAATAGAGGAAATATTAGTTTCGCAATTCAGCAAATTTTTAGAAATTTCAAAAGCTTTCTCATTTCTCGTTGGTAGGATATTATTTCATAGAGGAAAGTATGAAAAAATAAAGGAACTATATTCTAATAACCCTATTGCAGAATTAGGGCTTTGGTATTCAGTTTGTTTAATGTATGAAGGTAATTTTGAGGAATTTAACAAAGTTCTTGAAACAGTTAAGCAGGAATTGGAAAAATCAATATTTCATGCATTTATCTATTACATTCAAGCTATAGAAGCTTATTTAGTTCAGGATTATCAGATTTATGAAGAGAACAGAGAAAATTGCTACAATTTCTATAGTTTTGCAGACGTAGAAAATATGCAAGAATCTCGAGAGATATTCAAACTCATTCAAATTTATATGCTTGAATTGGATGCAATTTACCTTCAGTCAACTTACATACTTTCGCTAGCTAGAGATAAAACTAAGGAATCTTTGAACATCAATAGAGCCCTTAATGACCGAATAAGCTCAGCACAAACCTATAATTCAATTGGTAATATAGAGCTTGAAAGAGGGAATTTTCAGATTGCTCATCAAATTTTTCTTAAAGGAGAAGCAATTGCTAAGGAAATCAAGATAGATCGATTGTTGGGACATATTACTGAAAGTATCGGGAATGTGTATAGACAAATGGGGCATCTTGATGAAGCGATTTTTTATTATAATAAAAGTCAGAAGATAACCAATAATTGGACTAGTGATTTTAGATCTTTATTTATGCTACATTCAAATTATGCGGAAGTGTATTTCTCACAGGAAGAATTTGCTAAAGCTAAAAAGGAAATGGAAAAAGTACTAGATATCATCCAAAATAAAGGTTTCCAGGATTTAGCTATGGAGATGAAATATGTTGAGATTTTATTATACTTAGATGAAGTCAAAGAAACTGAATCTATTCTTCTTCAACTAGAAAAGACTAAAAAAGGAGAATTAACTCCTACTCAAAAATCAAATTATTGGTTTTTGCTAGGTTTTCTTGAATATAAGAAAAACAATTATGGTAATTCTCAAGATTTCCTCCAACAGGCAATGCTTCTGGCTGACGAATTAGGAAATGAAATTCTGAGCTCTAAAACACTAGTATTATTATCAATAGTTTTCCTTAAGAAGTATACAATTACAACAAATCTTGAAGAGTTAATTGAAGCAGACAAATGTTTAGAAGATATAATTACGTATCTGGAAGAGAAAGCCAAATATGAATCTCTCTCACTAATTTATCATATTAGAGCAAAAATAAAAATTGTTCTTTTAGATTTTGAAACAGCTCTATTCTTACTTAAAACAGGAGAGGAATTTGCTCGAACATATACTCCACAGCTGATAGATGATTATAAACAAAGAATAGACCAAGTGAAAATCGCTATAGAAAGTGAATTAGAAAAAATAATAGATGAGGGAGTTATCGATTTTCTTGATGATATTCAAATCATAGCAAAGATACTAAGGAAAGAATCCAAGAAACTAGCTGCACCAAAAGAAGAAAAACCCATTGCTGTATTAATTTTTCATTCCAGTGGCATACCTATACGATCTTACTTCTCTGAAGATGTGAGCGTTAGTGATGATCTTCTTTTTGGAGGGTTCGTAAGTGCGATAAGACATCTGATGAATGAATTGTTTGTAGAACAAAAACAACAAGTTATGTCAATTGATCACGGACAATATAAACTCCTTATTGAGTTCTATTCGAATGTATTTTCGGTAGTAGTAATTGCCTTGCGAGATAGTTTCATGATAAGAAGAAAGATGCATCGTTTGGTTGAAAATCTCTCTTTCAAAGGTCTTTCTAGTGATAAATACAAAGGAGATATAAGTGAAACTGAATCTTACGAACTAGACTCAGTTGTACGAAATCTTTTTGGTATTAAAGGTCAAAGGCCTTGAAATTAGTTGATGTTCTCTTACGAGGAGAATATTTTTATTTAACATATCCCTATTTATCTTGAAACCAATGAATGAAAGGGGGATTATGGTTGGGTTCCCTAGGGAATTTTCAATTTACTTGCCTATTTTAGATGTGACTGAGCAAGAAGAATTAAAAAGATATCAAGAAGATTTTAGAGTTGGGGATTCTTTAGTCAAATTAAGCAAATTTCTTCTAGATTTTGTCGAAAAACAAAAAACACCATCAGCTAATTTGCTTTTCAGCATTGGAAAAATCCTTTTCTCAATTTCTGATTATGCATCACTTGAGAATTTTAGTTTAAACAACCACTATAGTATCAAATTATGGCAGATTCGATTATTACTTGAAAAAGGGATGAACGAAGTGGCAATTAGATTAGCCTCTGAGATCAAGGATATTGAAGATATTTCCCCACTTTTCAGATTACATGCTATAAGATCTATTGCTTTTGGTTATCTAAATCTTGGAAACTACGAACAATGTAGAATAAACCTTAACACTTTGTTTGAAGAAGCTTTTACCTCTCAAAAACTTCCTACTGAACAGAAACAGGTTCTCAATGATATACTCTTGGATGGTCATGCAGATAATTTTCTTCTTAATAGATATGTCGAAGAAAAAATAAAATTAGAAAACAAAATTAACTTAGCTCTTCATATTGCTACAGATTTAGGAGAAAGAAATCATATAGGAAAATTCTGTTATCTTCTCGCATTATTAAATCGTGATAGCGGAAAAATAGAAGAATCTCTTATAATGACAGAAAAAGCTAAATCTCTTTTTGAATCGACTGGTAATCAACTGTTCCTTGCAGCTGTAAGAGGAAATATTGCTACTTTGAATGTTGTAACAGGTAATTTAGATTCAGCAGAAAAGGAATTCACAGATCTTTTAGATATTTTTAAGGATTTAGAAGCAAATAGATATTTAGCACTCACAATAAAGTGCTTAGGAGACATAGCTATAGAAAGAGGTCTATTTGAAGATGCTATTGAAAAATATGAAGAAGCCTTGAAAATTATTGAAAAGCTCAATATGAAAGAAACTTATCACTATTGTACTTTAGCTGAATTATATTTGCAGAGTAATCGATTAACAGACTTTGAAATATTCTTGAATTCTATTGAGGAAGAAATTAGAACAAATCCCTCTCCAGTAATTGAGTCTTATATTTTTTTCCTAAAAGGTATGTACAGTGTAAAGAAACTAAACTATGGTAAAGCTGTAGAAGAATTTTCTAAGGCATTAGATATCGCTGATAGACACGGGAGTGGAGAGTTATCTGCTAAGATTCTGATGAATCTTGTTCTGATGAATTTGGAAAACTATGATCTAGAAAAGGACAAAAAAATACTAGGTTTAACTTTAAATAACCTCAACGATTTAATTCCATATTTCTCTGAGAATAAACTAGTAAAAGAACAAGTAGCACTCTATTTGTTACAAGGTAAAATTCTAGCACTGCAAGAAAATTATACTCGTTCTTTTAATCGCCTCCAAAAAGCAAAAGAACTTGCGTCAGAAAATAATCTCCCCCAACTACAACAATTAGTTGAAGGTAAAATAGAACAAATTAATTTGCTCTTTCCAATAGAAGCAGTAAAGGAAATAGATTGGGTTAATGAACCATTTAGAAAGGATATTGCAACTTTGGAAGAGGTGGGATTAAGACATATGCAAAAGTCTTATGTTGATTTTGATGCATCACCCTTAGCACTAATCATTCTTCATAGATCAGGTATTCCACTTCGTTCATATGTCATCCTGAAGAGAGCTGTAAAAGATCAGCTTCTATTTGGGGGGTTCATTGTTGCAGTAAGAGATATGCTGACAGAACTATTCGAGGAACAAAAAAGTCAGATGCTCTGTATAACATATGGAAACCATAAAATCATTATCGAAGCTCATCCCAAAGGATTCAGTTCTGTAGCAGTTAGTGCTTTAGATTCTTTTTCTTTACGTCGAAAAATACATCAATTAACCGATAAACTCTCTCAAATTGATATCCCTAGACAATTCTTTGGAGAACTTTCTGAGGAAGTTAGTAATGCAATTGATACAGAAGTTCAAGAATTATTTGGCCCGCATTTAGTCCTTAGTAATGCTATTAAAGTAGATTTTTAAATGCATACAGAACCTATATCTATCAATTTTTAATGCATCTCTCTTCACATTAGATGAGTAAAAAAAGAAGATTATTTTCTTTTTCTCTTTACTAGTACAGAACTTACGATAATTGAGGTAAAAACTAGTAAGCTTGCATATGACGCTGTTCGATTTGTTGGAGTTGTGGGAATCTGGTCAGGATTGTCAATGTAGAAAACTAAGGTTTCAATTTCAGATCTAGCCAATTTTACCTTTTCGATTGAAAGAGTATAATTCATATCTTGGTAATCCTTAGCTGCAGATCCTAATAGAATATAGATATCATTTACCATCTCTAGTAATTCATTAATGGAACCAGCATCAGTGTATTTCAAAAATGCTACATCCATTTCACCAGAAGCTAAACTATACCAGTAATTATTATGAGCTCTTGCTAATCCATCTCTGTAAAATGAACTAAAGCTACTTTCTCCTCTTGAAAAATAATTCATAGCATCTTCTATAAATGAAGAACCCCAGCCATAAGCTCCACTATGAGGATGTGGAATTCCAAGACTGTGTCCAAGTTCATGGATTGTGACAGTAGACATACCTCTTCGAGGAAGTGAAGGATTTCCATTTTCGAACATACCATATTGATCATTAACTAAGAGTTCCCATCCCATTCCTCCAAGTCCCGCAAAAGCTGTTCCATACCACCTGAATTGGAAATCATCATTTAAGAAGAAATAGCATGGTAAAATACTATCTGCTGCACTGTAATCAAAATGAATAGGTAATTGAGTTTCAAGTAATTGGTAGAAGCCATTCATTACCTCTATGTAGTCTCCATCTTGGTCTTGTTGAAGATTTGAGGATATCCATGAAGATAAACTAGGATAATCTAGAAGATTAACAAATTGAACATCTATAATCCAATCAATCCAAGGAAAATCAATTTCTAGCTGATTAAAGATTCTAGCTTCAGAAATTACCCAGTTCAGTTCATCCAATGTATAACCAGCTTCTGTTAGATTATTGAATACTTTAACTTGCATTGAGTATGAGTCACCTATAGGGCTTACACCATAATAAGCCGAAAAAACGTTCCCTAGATATGAGTTGATGTAGTCGGCTAAGTATGTAGAAAGTATTGTTTGACCTGAAGTACTATATAAGCTTACATTTTGAGCGAGTGTATCCAAATCTGGATAAATATAATATGAGTAATCTCCAGTAGGAAATCCCCATGCATCAAATATCCAATCATAATACCAAGTTCTTGCTGATAAATCTAAAAAGCAGAATCTTTCTGAACCCCCCAACCCTAAAGTAGGAACATAAGGAATATCGTTATAACCTGAGAACCAATAGTCTACAGTGATATTAGAATCAAATCCTGTTTCTGCAATCTTATACCAATGATCTTGACCGATTTCTGGAGCATCCAAATGAGTGAAATTCAAAAGAAACATTTTGTAACCTGGATCTTCTGTATTTTCTTCATAGAAGTTTTCATAGAGATAATTCTCTACCAGTCTTGCATCTATGACAGTCCCATTTTCTGGAATGAGGATATTGTTTCTTTCCCCTGAAGCAAGATCATCGAGCAATTGAGTTCTGTTTAGGGAATATCCTACTCCGGTTCCATCTACTTTTATAGAATTTATGTAATTTTCAAGTTGAGTATATTCTGCCTCTGTGGCAAATGAAAAACTAAAATCGAAACTAATAGTTGAAGTTCCAATCTCCTGATTTCCACCAATGAACTCTGTTACCAATAGTCCTACTATTTCATCTAAATTAAGTAGTTCATAGTCAAAACCAAAAAACTCGATATACAAAGTTAATCGTGTATCTAAACTATAATCAGGTAAGTTGATTGAATCTACACTATAAGCAACAGATGTAATTGCATTAATGGAGTTAAATGAAGCAACAAAAATGACGAAAATAGCTGTTTTCAAAATCAGATTCGATTTCTTCATTAAGAGTGAAGTACAATACTCACTTTTTAGTTTAACTCCTTCTCTTAAACCACAAGAGGTCTTACTTGATATTTCAACCCAATAATCTTCATAACATCTACTGCATCTTCGATTTGATTAGCTGATATTTCTAGAGATTCGATTATTTGAATAACATAGAGCGCTTCTACAGGATTAAGTTTTCCTGAATCTTTAGTAATACTAGATAATCCTTGATGACTGTTTAAATCTAGCTTGTTTTCTAAATCATGCACTTCCTGAAATATAGGATGAGAAGCTAGAGGCTGAATACATACAACTTCTAGAGCATCGACTGCTTTCGTAATCATTTTGATAAGAAGGTTACATTCTAGTTTCAAATATTCAATAAATCTTTTGGGTAAATTTTGTCTTGGTATCATTAATAACTTCCTCATAGACCTCAAAGTGAAACCAATGGATGTATCTAGAATGTCAGTGATTTTATAGAAATGATAATCGTCTTGTGCTGGTCTAACTTTACCGTATAGTGCTTGAGTTACTCTAAAAACAAGTCTATCAGCATCTCTTTCAAGTTCTTTAGCTTCTAAGAGTATGTCTGTACAACAGTCAATTTCCTTATTTTCTATATATGCTTCTAATGCTTGGTTCATTTTCATATAAACGTCTTTTACTTTATTACCATGTTTGAGGCTAATTGATGCTTGAACCCAACCAGGTCTAGTTTCCATAGCAAGAAATAGAAATAAAAGAGCTAGAACACCCAATGAAATTCCAATAACTAAAAATGGGAATTTGAGCTGATTTTCAAGAATTATGTCTGAAGTATCACCCCAAAGATTTAGCTTAGTTGCTGAAAATGCTAAACCCATTGCAATGAGTGGTCCAGTAAAATATCCTGAATCTAAGGAAGCTCTGTAAAGTCCAAAACTTTGTTCCCTCTTAACTATAGGAACAACATCTCTGGTTATAGAAGGTAAGCTTGGGTAG
This sequence comes from Candidatus Heimdallarchaeota archaeon, assembly GCA_019057375.1. GTDB lineage: Archaea > Asgardarchaeota > Heimdallarchaeia > Heimdallarchaeales > Heimdallarchaeaceae > UBA460. The sequence goes on along the minus strand of DXJF01000030.1, from coordinate 940 downwards.
TAGATTGCGGTGCCTATACCAGCTGCAATAGCTAATAAAATCACGTAAATAGGTTCTTTTGTAAATGTTATCAGAACTAATGCAAGACCTTCGACAATTAATCCAACAACAATGGCTTCTTTTCTTCCAAAACGATCACTTAATTTTCCTGTAAAGGGCATGGAAATAGCCCAAGCTAAAGTGAAACCAGCAGTAACTAAACCCACTTGTGTTGCAGTAAAACCATAACTTGCTGAAACAAGAATAGGGAGGAGGAGAACAATAAGACTATCCATTATTCTGGAAAAATGACCTACTAAATATGATATCAATAAAGTGGGAGTTTTGATTATGTTTCTTAAACTCCATTTAGTTTCCACTTTTGTAGAATCTAAGAGGATTTCTTCCTTGGTACCTTTAACCAATTCTTGTGTTTCAACATTACGGAGTAATAAAATGCCAATAACAATAGCAACACCCGCAACAATGAGTGCAAATGTAAAACTTGCTGCAAAGTTATTTCCTTGTTTCTCCACAATTAACCCAGCAAAAAATGAACCTATACTGGATCCTAGATACACAGAAAATTCCATAGAACCTACAGAGAAAGCGCTCCCTTCTGCACCTGCTATTTCGGTTAGAGCTGACATTGAAGCTGTAAAAAATAATCCCAACCCAGCACCTATAAACACGTTACCCAATATTAATCCTGTCAGATTGATATATCTCGCTAGAACAATTGAGACAGAACCTATAAATAGAAGTCCTAACCCTATTCTCATAGTATTTTTTCTCTTTACTCTTGAACTGATACGAGAACTAAAGAAACCTGCAATACCTTTAAACAAACCATAAGTGATAATTGTTGAGGAAATCTGAAGAAAAATCAAGATGTTCATAATATTTGAACCAGATATTTCACTTGCATAGAGAGCAAGAGATGTACGTTGCACACCATAAG
>DXJF01000029.1 GCA_019057375.1 Candidatus Heimdallarchaeota archaeon | reverse complement strand
GAAGAAAAGGCAACTAAATTAAGAAATGAAAACAAGGAGCTAACCATACCTACATACAAAGGACGTATAAATACTACATGCTAAGGGAAGAAAGGATTTTAGTACGGAAAAAGATTTCAGGATTTTAAGAAAAAATTTTTTATCAAATCTATCTTATGCAATAATTATACTCTAATTTTATTAGAATTTAACACAAAGAAATATATACTTCAATTCATTCTTACTTGTAGCGCCAGCTAATAGGGATGAGTGATGTTAAGTACAGATAATCGCTGGACTTTGGTGGTTTAGTTATGAAATTAGATCAGTTCGCTTTTAAAGAAAAACTTGGAGCATATTTTCTTTTCAGCGTATCAAAAGGTGATTTCTGGCAATTCTTTAATCCAAAGACAAGATCCTGGGATTTCTTGAAAGTCAAGAAAGATAATAGTAATGATTCCTTTTTTGTATTATTTCGTAATAACTGGGTAGTTAGAAAATTGATTCCGAGTAGTAAACAACAGTATTATTACATATGTATAGACGAAGATTTGAAAGCTCAAAAGAGAAATGAAGCTATCATTCATGGTTATCAATATTCTCCAGGTATCTTTAAAATTCCCGCTGTTCTGAAAGAAAAAATAGTTTATGTAGATATACGAAAAGTTTTTCTTCCTGAGCAAATATATAAAGACTTGATAACTAGAGCTCTTCATGTTCAATCTGATGAAAAATCAACAAATTTCCTTTGTTTTAATGAAAAAGATATGCATAAAATATACAGCATTTTTCATACAGCAAGAATCTGGGTAGAGTATAAAGATGATTTTATTGAAACCGAACCTTCAATGGAAGAAACAGAAATTAGTATAGAAACAATTGCATCACTTATTTCTTCTATTCTTTCCAAATCATATAGTTATTATCTTAAAAGTGAATCAGAAATTGAAAATTTCATATTAGCACTATATGAAAGAAATTTCAGATATATTGAAGGTACTTCATTTGTAAAAGATTTGGAGCTGCTTTTTGAGCAAGTAGATAAAGAGAATATTATTGCTAAAAACTTCTTAAATTATTTAATAGATAATATAACCTCATATTTTGACTGGTCCTATTTAGATGAATTTGAAATTGATCCAGAAATAACAGGAATTATATACAAAGCTAATCCTTTATCATCTACTAATAACTGGAAAACAAATTATTATAAACTGTATATACCAGATCTAGAATTATTTCTCCATTGGCCAACATCCATATATCCGAAGAGAATTAAATTTGGAAGTACGAATTTATTTGAAGTTCGTTTGAAGAAAGTTACTTTGAAAAGATGGAGAATCTATCCATATTTAGGAAGATTGAAAAATACTGGAACAAGAGATACTATTTTATTTGATGAAAGAGATCCCGAGTTGATATCAAGATCATTTATGTTATCAACAGGGATTCCTTCTATCGAATTTATACTCTCACAAAAAGGATATCTTCAAGCTTTCAATATCGATATGGGGAATTGGAAAGGTCATTATGAATTAAGTAGATTTTTTTTAGCTATTGTTAGAATCGAACGTAACTTGGAAATAAGCTCTCCTACACCTGTAACCATTGTTAAAGATATTTTTGGAAATAGATTTACTATTAAATGGGATTTTCATACTTACAAATACAACATAGATACTTTTCATGATTTAAAGTCAGGAGGATGGATAAGTGTGCTTTTAAGAAATGATTTCTTTGCTTTTAAGAAATCTAAGCAGAAGAACAAAGCTTTCTATGCAGTTGACAATTTTTCTATTCGATTTTTGAAAAAAGATGAGGCCTTCAAAGCAAATATTGTTGCTTTGGTTAAGTACTTTGGCTTTATTTCGAAAGAGAGACTAATTTCGTTAAAATGTATAGTTCCTACAGAACAATTGGAGAAATTAGTTATACAACTTATAGAGGAAGGATATATTTTCGAATATAAAGGCAATGTCTACTACATTTACAATTGTACTAGTCGTGATTTTTTTCAAAAGATGATCCAAAATGTGGCAGATCCCTCGTTTCCTCATAAAATTGCATCAAAAGATAATCGTTGTTATATGTTTTGGTCTTTAATAAATGAAAATTCTGCTCTAATTCATCCACTAACATACTCATATGCTATTTTTCAAAAGGAGCACATTATAGTATCTGATAATGAATACAAAAATTATGATGATATTCAGAATCTAATTTTTTCTGTTAAATTGGAACATGGTCAAGAAATGAGTGTACGTAAACTAGATTATTACAATCATATGATGATAAATAAAGATGAAAGCTTTACTGGAAAAGATGTTTATGTTGGAAAAAAAGATGAACTGAATTATTTCTGGTTCGCAAAGAATGTTCTACAGAATAATGGGACTGTAAACTTGTTGGCTAGTGGAAGAAGAATAGCAAAAGCTCATAGGATTGTATTAAAATTAAAGAGAATGTTTGCTCATATGGCCCCCCATATCTCTAGAGATAATACTCAAATAACTCATGAGAAAGGATATAATGTGAAAGCTGTTAAATTTGTAATAACTTTGTATGGAAGAGAAACTCAAAGTGAGACGAGGGGAAAATGAAAATAACAAAAATAACTTCCAGTTTAGAGGATCGAATTAAAGAATTAATGCAACACTTAGTACCTCAAACTGATGATAAAGAATTGTTGAATGAAATATCTACAAAACAGATTTCAAATGTTACTTATAGAAATAATGAATTATTGAGGTATTCATCTGATTCAAATATACTTGTACCTCGGGATTTAAATATTTTTAAGAAAAACCAAGCTTGGAGATATCCTCCAAATGTAATGTGTAATTTTCACATTGAAAAAAATCAAGATGTGATTCTCAAAATAAAAGGGGGATTTGGTATTGTGAAGTATCTTAGATACGGAGAATATAGGAAAACTAAAACATCCACACAGAAACGATATCTCAGTAATCCCCAAATAGACTTACCTGATGAATTCAGTAATTTAGAAATTAATGGTGAAAATTATCAATTGCTAGACAATGGTAAATTTATGATTAAAAGTGTATCACCAGATAATTATGAATTTGATTATGAAATAAAAATCGACGAACTCGCAAAGGAAGAAGAAGGTGAGATAGTAGAAACGATATCTATTGAAAAAACTGTAGAGACAATCAAATCCTTAGATGATCTAGCTTTTGTCGATTTGATTTCAGGTCAAGCTAATGTTAAGCTTGTATTAAGAATCATAAAGAAAAAGAATGTTGATAATTCTATCAGAATAGAAATCTCTTTAGTTAATGAAACTGATATTGATGTTAAACCTCATAGATTTCCCGATGAATTAAAATGGAGAACCTCAATTCTGATTCTTCCTTTTTTGGATATTTCAGTAGTAAATTCAAATTTTATCATACCTCCTCAACAGCATGCTGAAGTACTAAAATCTCAGCTTCGAGCTTCTTCTAGAGATAATAATCTCGGAACAGATGATGCACAACTCTACTATGAACAATATAATTGTGTTCTTACTAAATCGACAATTGATTTACGAAAAATATTGATTCTTCCTTTTGGAGTTTTTGATATGATTAGAGAAGAACCTTCAATTGGACCTAATTTAGGGCTTTTAATATCATCTAAGGAAAATCTTCTAAAAAACATGAATTTACTAACTAAAGAGCATTTAGAGAAAATAAAAATAGATTATACATTTGAAATAATTAAAAATATCTTAAAATCTGCCAAAGATGGTTTTCAGATTGAGAACCTTTACACATTTCAGTGGGAAGCTATTCAAAATAGAATAATAAAACTACTAAATGATGAAAAATCATCTGTAACAATTATTAAAGCTCCAACTGGAACAGGAAAGACTATAGTATTTATGGTTAATGCAGCTCTTCACTCCCTACTAAAAGAACAAAGGTCTGTATTAGCTTTTCCAACGAGAATATTAAATGAAGACATGTTCAAGCGGCTAACTGCATTTATTTATCATCTAAGAAAGAATCTCCAAAACAATGAAATTACAGGTGGTTTACATATTGGGCAATATGATCCGCTATTCAGAGCGATGTCAGATATCACTGAAGGGCAACTAATGATTCAATATGATTTGTGTCCTAAATGTAAATCTAGAAACCAAGTTCATGCAAAACTGGTCAATTCACGAATGATTGGTGTATGTGATAATTGTGATCATCACATAGATTATATGTTTAGACCAACTGCTCTTACAGGAGAAGCAGAAGAATACATCCCTTTAATGACTATCGCAACTCCAGATAAACTTTTTTATGAAGCAACTGTTGCTGGTTATGAATTAGGGCATTTGAGATTCTTTGGTGGTTCTTATCAAAGATGCAGTTGTGGTTTTTGTATTCCACTAATGAACCCGAATAAAGAATCTATTGTTTGTAATAAGTGTAATAAAAACGTACATTTAGATAAGATAGAAAACTCACCCATTGGTTATTTTGTATTCGATGAAATACATTCACTATATGGTTTAACTGGTATTTTATTATCTGTTTTTCTTAAAACTCTAAAGATAATGTCAGATAAAATTATTGGAAATAAGTACTACAAGGATGGTTTTATTAGTGATTTAACATTTGAAACCGGAACTGCAACTATTGCTAATGATGTAGAATTATTAAGTAAAATCACTCGTTCCAGCAATATTTCAGTATTTCCAAAGGATTCTAATCGATCAAAGTATTTCAAGATCAATGATAGCAAAGTTAGGTATAGGACAGTACTGATTCTTCCAGTTTCCAGATCTAGTCGAACTACTGTTTCAAATGCTCTTATGCATACTTTTATTGATCTTCATGAGACTAAGGAATTGAAACAAAAAATCAATAACGTAAATAAAAACGATATACTAGCTTATGATTTTATACTTGGATATCTATATAGAAAAAGAGATGGTTACAGTTTACGAAAAGCTCTAATTGATATGTCAAGAAAGAATCTCGGATATGAAATCCTGATAGACTTTCTTAGTGGTGACTCAAAAACTGTACAAATATCAGAAATATTAACAAAAGCCATAAATGGAGATATTAAACTTCTTCTTGCAAATTTAGTCATCTCTTTAGGTGTTGATATTGAAAATCTGAATAACATGATTATGCTAGGTGTTCCTAGAACAATGACTGAATTTGTTCAAACAGCAGGGAGAACAGGAAGAGGAGTATTTCCTGGACATGTTGTAATTCATCTATTACCATCAATACCACGAGATCTTTTTTGGTATGAAAACTTTCACTCAGTTATGAGTGATGTGAAAGGATATTTTGATGTTAAACCGACTGAACAGAGTAATGCCTTTGCAACTCGATTATTATTACCTAATATTATGAAAGCTATAATAGCAGCACAGTCATACAGAGGATTCAACCAGTACTCATTAACTGCTCCTTCCTTCACAAAAAATATTGGAGCTAATTCGAATAGACAGAAAGCTTTGGAATATGATATTCTAAATGCAATGGTCGAATCTTCTTCTAATAAGGACCTTATTAGAGAAATTGCTTTGATTATCAGAAAGGGAATTATTAAATACATTCAATTGTTCAGAGTTCGAAAAGGTCCAAACCAATATATTGCAAATATTTTAAAAGAAGAGGATGAGTTTTTATTCTCTTTGAGAGCGAAAACAGAGAGAGACGTTATTCTTTGTATATCTGATGTGAAACTATATGAAGTTTTGGAAAAACAGAGAAATTACATGTTTTCTTTCTATGAGGAAGATGATCTATTAACGGCAAATGAAGTAGATGAGGATAACTAAAATGAAAAATATATCTCAATTATCTAAGAGGCAAGTATTATACAGGTATTTTGAAAAAGCAGTAAATACTACAGATTTATGTTCAATAAGAACTGAGAAAATATTACAAACAACTGAATACGAAAATCCTGAAATTTCGAAATCATTATCATTAGAGATTGGTACTTTACTTAAGAAAAAAAATGAACATTTCAAGATATTGGCACAGAGACAAAATGAATTCTTTCAATTAAAAAAGGAAAAAGATTCTACTGAAGAAGAATCCGAAGTTGATGACTATTCTATAATCGATTCTCAATTAAAGGAACTACTTGGAGAAGTACCAGAAACAATAACTGAATCTAGTGCTGCGTTAGAAGATGAGGATTATCATATTCATCCATCATTAATTGAACTTAAAGAGATTACTTCTGAAAGTACACTCAAAACCCAAGTTTTTCCCTTGAGTTTTCGATGTAACTTCTGTGGGCATTATGAAATACTAGACCCGGAAACTACAGAGAACACAAACTGCCCTTGTTGTGCTTCGTATTGTGTCAATTGCAAGAAGCAGATATCAGATAAAAACGTGAAAACATGCCCGCAGTGTAATCAAAAACTCATAAAAAACCAGATGGAACAGTTTCCTTATGTTTTTGCTTGTCCTAGATGTACTGAGGTACACGAACTAGTACCACCAAAAATAAAAGTTGAAAATATCAGAGGAAGTTTAATTGAGTGTCCCAATTGTAATAATGGACACCTTCACTTCTTTAAAACTGAATCCATTTCTGGCTCTTTTTGGTTTTGTTCTGATAGAAATTGTGATTACAAAACTAGACTGTTTAAGAATTGCGTATGCCATGTTTATAGCAGTGATGAAGAAAAGAGCATTTCCTCCATTATGAAACCATCTCTATCTTCTTCCTCATTATATATCCCATTGATTAAGAGTTTTCTTTTCTTAGGTAATCGTATTGTAAATTTAGAGGAATTAGAAAAACAGAATGAAAAAATGAAAGACTTAGACATGTACTATTGGAAACTTTCCGATGAACTAGAAGATTTAAACAAGAAAATGATATTGGATTTATTCTCAATTAGTGATATATTTTCAATACCTGAAATTACAACAATTTCCTCAATATATGGATATAAGTCAGGTACTTCTTCCTATCCAATTATTATACCTGAAGTTGATAAACTAGCAGATATTTTTGTTCATGGTAGAAATAAGTACAGAGCATATGTGATAATCACAAAAGGAAGAGGACTAGTTTTCAAATTTGATAAACAAAGAATTGAGGAGTTTATAAATTATCAGAATAATTATGAAGAATCAAAAAGCTATCAAGAAATCGTATCAACAGAAATAGAGTATATAAATCAAGAAAATTTTCAAGATGTTCTTGATAATTACAAGGGAAACGGTTTAGCTCCTCTATTACATTCTTTGGAACATTCATTATTCTCTTCTATAACAAATCAGATCGGTATGGAGATTTTTGGAAGTAAGATTCTATTAGAAGATTGTGCAATTATTTTGTACGAACTTGAAGATGTAAGCTCAGGAGGACTTGTTCAATTAACCTATGGAAAACAAGGAGGAGAGATGAAAAAAATGCTTAGAAATTTCTCTAAACAAATAAGTTTCTGTAGACAAATGTGTAAAAGTGCTTGTCCTGCTTGTATATTTATAGAAGACTTCTATTGCCATCCATTCATGCCTAATGAAATTTCAAGATGGTTACCATCCAACTCTCTTCTAGATAGATGTTTTTCAAAATCATTCATGGAATATTCCTTTGAAAACATGGAAAGTGGTAGCTAATGAGGATAGAACAGATTTATAAATGGCTTGTTAAAACATTAGAACAAAATCAAATTATATCTGAAGAGGAAGTTTATGAGAAATTAAATTCAGATGAAGTTAACCATGCTCTTTTGTTTTTAGACTATTTAGTCAAACAGAAGAAAATAAGTGCAAAAATTCAGGGAAATACAAAAATATATTATTTAGATGATTTGGATAAAATAAAATCGACAATCCCTAAATCTGATGTTATGATTAATGATGTAATAGGAAATGATAAACTAGTAATTAACTTTCCACTATCTCTTGCTGAAGAATTGAATTCACTTAGAAAGAAATATGTGTCTGTAGACATAATTAATCTTATTGATGCTTTTAAGTTACTTCTTCGAGTTGCAGAAAAAGAAGTATGTTTGATACTACCTTTCTTTGAAAGTAGTGGGTTATCCTATTTGATTGATGATTTTTCAGTAGTAGCTACCAAAGGAGTTTCAATTAAAATAATAACGAGAGGAATATTAGAAATTGAAAGAGATGGATTTCCATTTATTTCAAAGATTCGTGCTTTCAGAAAACTAATTAGTATTTACAATGATAATAAAACAAATCCGGAAACTAGAATCCAGATTAGAGAATATTCGTCCAGAATTACCAACCACTCTTCTACTCATTCACTTCACTATGAAGGAATTCACCAGAAAATCATTGTTGTTGATAATAAATATTCCTATGTTGGAAGTGGAGAAATTAGAGAAGCATCCTTTTTGACTAACGGTGAAGCAGGAATCATTCAATTAGGTGAAAATGCTTTGTTCTGGAGGGATTTCTTTAATGTATTCTGGCAAGAAGCAAAAATAATAGAAAATGATTTTTTCGAGAATTTCTTGAGGTTTTGATTAGAATGATTCCGTTCTTCGTGGTAGATAGACAAATGTCGTTAGAGATACTGAAGTACTGTGAGATAGACAAACTTCCATTCAAAATTGGATTAATGGGTCATGCAAATACTTCTAAAAATTTTCAACAAGAGTTTAGAAACTTTAAAGCACCAAATATTGTTAAAATGTGTGATTCAGGAGTTTTTACTAAAGATGGTTGTATACCAGAAAATTATACTGATCTATTTACTATTTATGAAAATATGCATGCTTCTTATGGTATAATAATTGATACAATTAAGAATAGTACAGCAACAATAGAGAGTGCTAAAGAAGCAATTTCAGTTTACAATCAATCTACATATAATTTTAAGTTAGTAGGTGTAGCTCAAGGTTCTAATTTAGATGATTACTTAAGTTGTTATCAAAGATTAAAAGATATTGGATATACTTACATAGCTATTGGAGGATTACTAAAGAAAAACATTAATAGTGCAAGATATGTAAAGGTAGAAAATGAAGGTTTCTTAAAGGAAGTTGTCGAATCTATTAGAAGAAAATATCCTAATGATTGGCTATTTTTACTGGGGTGCTATCATCCAAAAAGACACAAGTTTTTTCAGTTGAATAAAATATATGGAGGAGATTATAAGGGTTGGGTGTTTAACTATCAGGTTCCTCAAACTTTTCTGAATAAGTTATTTCAAAAATTAAATGAAATGGATAGTAAATCTGCAAGTAAATTAAATTCATTGAAACATGATAGGTTAATCACAATAGCTGAAATAGACAAAAACAAACATTTAGATATTTCCAAAGATGATAATTCAACTCTTTTAAACCAACTTAATAAAATCGAAAAGGAAATTATAAAATTGAGAAAAATAAGTGGAAAGAAAAGAGAATTGAATAATTACTTGTCACTAATAAAAATTTATGAAACAATCTTTAATTTGGATATTAAAGAAAAACGAAAACTAAGATTCAAGCAGATCCGCTCCTATCTAAATAGTTCGATTTTCTCTTTTTATAAAAAATATCTTCTTATCCTACCAGAATTTGATGAAATAAACTGTAACCTTTCATTTGCTTTTATGTCCGATATTTCAAAGAATCAGATTTTTAAGAAGTTGTTATCATATAAACAGCAAGAAAAATTGTTGTTCTTGCTAGATGTAGTCTTTCTATCTTGTAAGTATGGATTACTGAATTTATATGATATTCCATTCTATAAACAAGAGATAATTCAGAGTAATTCAAAAATCGTAAATAATCAAAGTTTATTGAATCAAATCAATGATAGAATCTCTAATATTGATTATGAGAACATATTCTTTTTTGATGATAAAGATTCAAAGTGTATTACTAGAAAAGATTTATTATCTTCAGAAAACGGAACTAAAATTCAAGAAAGACTAATTTCAAAAAAAGACACAAAATTACGAAAAATTACTCAAATACTCTATAGAAACAAAGATTTGGAAATCATTTAGTACATTCTAGCAACACTGCTAATAATATGTAGGTTCTTTCAAGAAGTAAACAACTAGCATGATAGCACAAACATATAAAGGATTTGAACAAATGAAGTGTTTTGTAAGAAAATATGGTTGATTGATTCTTAATCTTAAATCCTTTAAGGATAAAAGTTCTTCTTGAAATCTCTCAAAAGAGGAGAGATATCTCTGGACTGTTTCTTTTACTCTTGTATGTGTGTTTGTACTCACTATGTTCACCATTTATTTTTTTATTTGCTTTCAGTGGGTTGTGGAACAAGATAGGTGTAGGAAAACTATTATCAGAAATTTGATTTATAAAGGTGGTAAATTTGGAAAAAGCTTAATATTCATACCTCAATTGTATTTGATGAGTTTAGAAATGAAAACAAAACATATTTTTACTCTACTCACAGCAATTGAGAATATATTTTTCTTTGTAATGGTAGGATATTTACTCAATTTCATATTCAATTTTGAACAGGATTTAGATGATGCATTGTCAGGAGCAGCTATTTTCTCGTGGTGGGTGATTCCTTCAAGTATTTACTTTGCTGGTTTTATCATTTTAACAATCTATGGGATTGTCAAAGCTTTCAGGAGTAAAGAACGAACATTAGCTTTAGTCATCCCCATATTTGCATTGTTCATCCCCCTAACACCGATATTAACAGGTTTAGCTTCAATAGCATTCTATATTCGAGGTCTATTTCTTCTGGAATTAATGAATAAATCACAAATCTTTTTACATCTCGGATTTTTGACCATCTTTCTCTTCACTTTAGCTAGTTTAGTTTTTCTAATTTTAGTAAAAAGAGAAGAACAAAAGGAATTGCTTGAAACTAAGAAATTAGGATTTAGTTCAGTAGAAGAAAGAGAAAAAGTGGAATCTTATAGTATAAGTGACAAAGAGAAATGGGTGGCAAAGGTTCTATCAATGTTAAAACCAGAGGAAGAGAAGGTAATTCAAATAAATGAAAAAATCAATAATCTAGTTAAAAAAACCTCTCAAAGCCAAACTTTGGAAGCATTAAAATCTGCAAGAATGGAATTCAGGAATTTCCTAAAAGAATTGATAGAAATTACATCAAATCTTGATCAAATAGAGAGATTAGAACCCAATAGTGCAAAATCAATTTTTGAGACTATAAAGAAAACAGAAGAAGACATTGGTAAACAAATTACTGAACTAAAAGACAGGATAGTATATCTAGAAAACTTTGATAAGGTTAGAACCGCAATTACAACACTTAATCCAGGAGTTCAAATATCTCTAAAGCGCTTATTGGAACAAACTGGTCTCCCTTCATCAATATTCAAAACTTATTTGTCATTGATTCTAAAAAACACTCCTGAAGTAGGAGAGCTCATCGAAGATCAAGAAATCTTCATTCGTTATGATGTTGAAGTTCCCATAACAACAGAAGAATTCTCAAGGAAAGTAGTAGAAAAGCCAGAAAAAATACTCTGTATATACTGCAACGCTCAGTTACAAGAAGTAGAAGATGAAGGACCTATTGTTTGTTTAAATTGTGGGAAGAAAGCTCCTTACTGTGAAATATGTAAGAATATCATTGTAGATGGAGAAAAAATAGTTCTAACAAAACCTTGTAACCACATTTTTCATAAAAATCACATATTAGAATGGATCAAAGTTAAAGGAACTTGTCCAATATGCAAAGAGCAAATCAATGAGGAATCATTGAGACCTTTCATTCCTGAATAAGCAGTACAAGATATGATTATACTTAGTTTTTCATTTTTTGAGTATATTCTACAGAATTTCAACAGCACAAAGCTCATAAAATTCATTAGAATTATTAACAAAATCAGTGTTGTATTTTATCTGTAACTGCTCAGTTTCTACAACTGAAAACATTTATAAATTAAGGTGGTTGAAAGTCTACTTATGACAATTGACACATACGACTTGTATGCAGCTTTTATGCTTAATTATCACAGATTGGAAATAAGTCCAGAACATGCAAATACAACATGGACTCGAAGAATACTGGGGTATTTTGATGATTTGGGAAGGATGTTAGGATATAGAGTACATTATGAAAAAAAAAGATACGATTTAACTTGGTGGGATTATTCAAAGAAGAATGAGTTATTTTTCCATTTAGAACACGAGAATATTACAGATAAAACACACATAATTGGTGAAACTCTAAGTAAAAAGATTCTAAGTTCAGAAGCTGACATCGTAATGGCAATTTGCTATCCAAAAACAAAAGAAGAGAGCGAAGAGATAATAACTTGGATCAAAGACAAGGAAAACAAGCTCTTACAAGCAAAGGAAGCTTTCATTATACTAGATGGATTTTGTTGGGGAGAGAAAACTGTAGATTTTGTTTCTGTATTCATAAGAAAGAAGAAAATAATTGTCCAAAGAGATAAAAGGATACTTGGGAAAGATGGATATTATACCATAGAGATGGAAGATGAAGATTAATGCATTTCCTAAGTTGCACCCTTATTCTACAAAATGGTTTTTTCTTAGAACCTTCATATTAAGTGCTGAAATCCACCTTAATATTATCTTGTATTTTAAGCCCTTCTTTCTTATCATCCATAAGAAGCAAAGCAAGTAGTGTGATAATTGGTGATGAATGGGGAGAAGTAGAAAAGCATAGTTTAAATTAAGATTATCCTCTATATTTACACTCTCCTAGATATTCAGGCTCTAAATTTAATGGGATAATGAAGTAAGAATCTCGTTTAGCTTTAGCAAAGCTTTCGTGGGTATAATTTCGTTTATGTCTAATTATTACTGGCATAGGAAAATAGGTTTGAGATAGATTAGGTAGTCGTTTCTTTACTCTATTTATCCAAGAATGAACACTTCGTGTATCTGTTATAACACATTCCTCCGATCTAGTTCCTCTGTTAAACTCTGTAATGATTTCCAAATGATTTTTTGATTGAAAAATTATTTCTCCATCTTTCAATATTCTAAATTTATTGTCTGTTTGTACTAGTCTCTCGACTTTTGCTTTCCCTTCTTCATCATAATAGAAAATATATGGATAAAATATTTCTTCATTTTCTTCTATTAAACAGCGAATATTTTTGATGATGATTCTTCTCTCACGAATAGAAACTCCATTTTCATTTTGATTAAAAGCTCCCAAGTCTAATTCAGTTAATCCATTCCACTCTTCTTCTGTAAGTACAATTAATTCATTTGAATCTTCAATAATTGGCATAAATCAAGGTAAGTTAACCCCTATAAAATGATTTTTCTTAATTTGACAACTTTCTCACCTTGTTTTTGGAGGAAGGTATTGATTGAGTATTATGAATACAAATACTGATTCTTCTCTTTTAAAGGTAAATTACTAAATTTAGATGAATAAATTCTGCTGATTGTAAGTTGAACAGTTTTTCTCTATTCTGTATAATCTTACATTCACAACATCCTTTTGTTTAGGCTGGGATGGATTTTACTATTGGTTCTATAACAAACTCGTTAATATTCCAAAAGAAGATAGAGTTGGAGATCCTCTTTTGATTATCTGGTTGTTAATTATGTTTCCACTTTTAGCATGCGGTATCGCTATGTTGATATCTGGTGGTATAAAAGCATACAAACTAGCAGTACCTGCTAAAGAAAAAGAATGAGTTCTTTTTCCCAATTTTCTTTACATGTTTAAACAGAAAAAATGATATGTCTTTGCTATAACATAACTTAATGAAAGAATATATCGATAAAGAATTAGGAATCAATGATTACTGTTTTGGGTGTGGAGAATCCAATCCTATTGGAGCCAAATTAAACTTCTACAAGATTTCAGAAAAATCCTTAGGAGCAGATTTTGAGGTACCAGACACTTGGGGTGGATGGGGAAAAATTGCTCACGGTGGTTTACAAACTGTCCTTCTAGATGAAGTCAGTGGTTGGACCATGATTACTTTATTAGAAAAAACAGGGTTAACAGTGAAAGTAGAAATGAACTTTCTAAAACCTGTTTACGTTGAAGATACAATTAAAATAGTAGGAGAAATACAAAGAGTAGAAGGGAGAGATATATTCATTCAAGGTTACATTCATGATTCAGCTGGAGATATCTGTACAGAAGGCCTATTTACCTTTAAGGAAGTAAAAAAAGAAAAAATTGAAAATTTAGCAGATATTAAATTTAGCAGCTAGTATGTTCTATAGCCTCGACTGGACAAGCCCCTATACAGGCACAACATTCGATACAGTCATCGACATTTGGTGCAGTTGATTTGCCATCTACTAGTACAAACACATCAGAGGGGCAGACATCGACGCAATCTCCAGCTCCAACGCATTTATCATGATCAATTTCTATTGTCCAATCATCAGAAACATATTCTTTAATTGACATTACTATCAAGATGTGAATACATTGCTTATGTTTATATTTTTTTCCCTAAAAAAGAAAAGAAGTCATATAGAATTAGAAATATAGCATTTATCGAATGAATCCAGAATAACGCCTGTAACATACATGTAAATTGTAATTAAGCATTTAAAATGTTAATCTTCCAAATCCGAAAAGTTATTTATCCTTTAAACAGCAGTTTAATCATGTCATTCGAAGGGAAAACAGTTATTGTAACTGGAGCAAGCTCAGGAATAGGTCTAGCTACTGCAAGGGCTTTCAAGAAGGAGAAAGCAAATGTGTTGATGGTCGCAAGATCTAAAGAAAGATTGAAGGAAATTTCAGAAGAAATAGATGCAAAGTATATCGCAATTGACATAACAGCTAAAGCTTCTGCAGAGCAAATAATAGGTGAAACAATACTGGAATGGAATAAAATTGATATTTTAATTAATGCAGCAGGCATTATTGAAACTGGAAACATCATGAACACATCAATTAATGATTTCGACAGAATGATGGATGTGAATCTAAGATCTGTTTTTGTGCTTATGCAAACAGCTGTTCCTTTCCTCAAAGAGAGCAAAGGTAACATTGTCAATGTTTCAAGTGTAACGGGTATAAGAGCATTCCCTGGGGTATTATCGTATTGTGTTAGCAAAGCAGCAGTTGATCATTTAACTAGATGCTCAGCTCTTGAATTAGCACCGTTTGGGGTTAGAGTAAATGCTGTGAATCCAGGAGTAGTAATAACTAATCTTCATAGGGCTAGTGGTATGAATGAAGAACAATATAGCAATTTTCTAGAACATAGTAAAGAAACTCACCCTCTTGGGAGAGTTGGCACACCTATAGAAATAGCTGAATTGATATTATTCTTAGCTTCCGAAAAAGCTCTTTGGATAACAGGAGAAACTGTTAGTATAGATGGTGGAAGATTTCTAACCTGTTTACGCTAGCTTAAATTATATTTTTCTCCTAATCCCTTTAGAATCACATCTCCATGGAACGAACTGAATTCAGTTGGTCTCTCTGTGTGAACAGGCATTACTTTCTTAGGATTAATTTGACGCACCATTTCTTGAATATCATACCCTGAAGCATGACCAGAACAATGAAGCTGTGTATATGGATAAAGACCGAAATACTTGAGCCAGTTGTCAACTTTTTTCTGATCTAATTCCATTTCTTCATCAACAGGTTCAGTTACAGATCTGATGTAAATTGATTCTTCAGGAGGTTTAATATCAAAGAGATATTTCAATTCTGCAAAATCGCATCTGAAAATGTACTGATCTGGATGGTTATTAATTTCATCAGCTGTTACGGTGTTATCATGTCCAATGAATTGGTTTTCCCAACTTTGATAATCTTGCATTTGTATTTCCATTGGATAATTCATATCGTTAAGAACCCCCCATCCTTTTTTTGGAACAAAGATTTTCACTTCATCCAATCGTGGAACTTGTGACACACCATTTTCCTCTAATGTTTTGAGAGTATATGCTTGTCTCATACTAACAACTAATGAGCGATCTGTATGTTTTGCTGCTTCTATAAAGGATCGCATTCTATCAGTATCTCTCACTGGAAAATTGACAATTATTAGACCTCGTACATTTTCTATTACTGAGAACAAATCATGTTGAAGATCCAACTCCCCATAGGTTTTGGGTTCATGAACGTTAGTCCCTTCACTGATGATAATATCTGGATCAAAGGAAGCAGCTTTTTCTACGAAGAACTGACTAAAATTAGCTCTCCGCCCATGAAAACGTATATCACCTGTATATACAATAGATCCTTCTGAAGTCTCAATAACAAAGGAATTAGCTCCAGGAACAGAATGGTCTACAGGAAAAGGATGAATGGTTATATCATCAATTTTGAAGGTAGGCTTAAAGATATTGACTTCTCTTGGTATAACTGAACTTCTGTCTTTAACTTTCTTTGTAGCATCACGTTTACTCTCTCTGATTTTGAAAGACTCTTTGATTCTAGTATATTCATGAAAACCATAAGATGATTCCTCAAAAACTTGTAAAATTGCTTTACATCCGGTAGAACAGTAAGCTGGGATATCAGGACGAACATAGGAAAGAAATCCCGCATGGTCTAGATGAGGATGTGAAAGAACCACCCCATCATATTTGGGTTCTGGACTACTTTCTCGAAACCGGTTTTCATAGTCTTGTCTATAAAGTCCAGTGAGGTTAGGTAGTAATCCTAAATTCATATAATCACTAATGATACTATGTCGTCTAGGTTGAAGATAAGGGGAGAAAAAATCACCATATTTTCCGAAGCTTAATCCAAAATCAAAGAAGAGTTTTGTATCACCATCTTCTATCAGAATCTTATTTCCTCCTATCTCCCCAACTGCTCCATGAAGTGTGACACTAGTCATAGTAAATAGAAAGATTTTCTACTATATAAAATAACACTATCCCAATGTAACTAATCTTATAAGAGTGGTTGAGATAGAATATGCATGCTTACAAAACTTGGAGTTTTTTGGAAGAAAAACAGAGGAATTGTTATCCATATAATAAGAATGCTTTTTCTGCTCCAAACAATTGCTTATATTGTGATTGCAATAGTCTTTCTTATTAAAGGTGATCCCATCTATGGAAGTATATTTTTCTCAGCAGCTTTTGTATCAGGCACTATAACTTTCGCATTAGTTAAATTTAGTTCTGGTACTCTACTTTAATTCTCGCAAGATATCCTCTTTCTCAAAATGATGAGTTTATGTCATCTTGGCATATTAACCAAGCATAGTCGAATGTCTTTTGGAGAGGTCATTATGGGTCAACACTCACTCTACGTGGATACATCACGTATCCTCCTACCCCGTTCGCACGCCGTTTAGGCAATGCTTTCGGATCGCTTTTGATTAAAATATTGTATGCAGCATTGACATCAGCATTGATCAGATGACCTTGTGCAGATTTAAACAACCCTCGAGTAATTCTACGTCCAGCATACTTCTCCCTAGACCTGGGAAACTCATTATCCAGAAAGCTACACTTAGAAGTATACTTTTCGGGTATAAGCTCAACCTTTATCCCATGTTCAGCCGCTTTATACTGTAACTGGTGAATAATTTTCATGAAGGGAATAGCTACGAACATCTGGGTGATCTTTTTCCAGAAATGGACATTCTGTTTCCATTTCTCATTATAACCGATAATGACTTCATGTAAGTTCCGTTCAACCCACAAGTCTACTAAATATCTTGTGAGTTTGTGGATAGCATCTTTGAGTTTTTTGCGCCACTTCTCACGAAGATGATAATAGGCTGGACCATAGCTGAGTTTGTTCCTTGTTTTTAATTGCTGTTTTTGCTGCTGGACATATTGTAATCTTAATTGTGTTTGTTGTTTCAAATAATATTGGATAATACTTCTTATCCCTTTCCCGTGATCCTTGATAACAATCGGTTGATTGCCGAGGTTATCCACAAAGGCTACAAAGTTGATAGATCCTAAATCGATCGCACCTTTCCTGGTAAACCGTTTTCGTGGTTTAGGTAAGACTTTCTCATACACTAGTTCGAGAGTGTAACCCACTCGTCGTGGGACAATTCTTACTTCTTTCAACGTGGTACGCGCTGTCAGTCGAGTTTTGTAATAGAAGCCTACTTTCTTAGGAAGGACTAGCCAGCCATTTATTATCCTCGCTTGTTGGTTGGTGAAGATAGCTACAACTTCCCCATCTTTCGCTTTGTAGTTAGGATGTTGAGGCATAGCGAAGAACAATGCAGGATTCTTTTTCCATTCCTTCAGTGCACGAAAATATCCTTTCCAATTTCTGCAAAGGAGCTTGAGGGTATGTTGTGCAGTATGTGCGGGAAGGGTTTTGTAACACGCTTCTTCCTTAAGTAAGGTGTTGAGGTCATAGTACACTAGCAACTTGCTCTTCTTACTCAACGATTGCTTTACTAGATAATTCGCTCGATTATAGAGGTTTTTCACTTGATGACAAAGTGTGCTTAGAGCTTGGTGATAGGGGAGTTCTATACATTCCACTCTCAGTACTTTTGTCATCACCCTTCTCCCTTGAATTCCCTATAAAAGCTCCCGTAATATTTGATTCTTAAGTGTCTTTCAAAGTGATTCATAGTTCCCTTAATATGACTACATGACAGAAACTATTCATAGAAAACATAACATTCATATTGGGGAGATAAGAAACAGCAACCAATGAAAGCTATGGAATGTCCTACTTGTGGTGGGCAGTTGGATGTATATGTAGATGCTCTTAATCCCATGACAGCAGTAGCAGCTGATATGTTGGAAAGAGCCGTTATTTACCAATGCAGTTCTTGTTTTGAAAGAAGTACAGATTTTTCGCAAATACGATGTCCAGAATGTTTCGAAAAAACACTAGAAACAGCTCTTAATAGAAAACAGAATATAGGTATTAATGATCCAGTTGGACATATATACTGCAATAACTGTGATTTAAAGTTAGTTTTTTAAAAAAAGAAGTTGGAGAAAATCATCTTCTCTCAACAATTATCTCAAGGATATCTTTGTCAGCTAATTCATGTTCTAGACCTACTTGTTGTCCTTCGAACTCACCCGATTTTCCCCAAACTCTAGCAAATCTAAATCTTTTAGTGAAACTGGTATGGATTTTCGTGGCAACATCAGCAACAGTTGACCCTTCATAGATAACAAAGGGTTGCTCGAGATCAGCTTTCTGACCAGGTTTCTTTGTATATATTCTAATTACATCAAGCTGCTCAAAGAGCATCTTCTTTAAATCTTCAAGTGTTTCTTCAGCTTTGATAGTTATTGGATGTACAGGGAGATTGGTTTTACTCATCAATTCTTCGTATTTTTCCTTAGACCCAGAAAGATCTCCTTTTGTAGCTATGATGCCTAGTTTGTAAGGGGTTTGACCATCTATTATCAGCTTAGCATCTTCAAGCTGTTTTAACAGAAAATTCAACTGTCTATCAATGTCCATTGATAAATCAATAACCATTAAGATAGCATCACTTGTTCTTGCTACTCTTACGATTTGTTTGCTTATAGCCCAATCTTCGCTGAAATCTAAGAAACCAGGGAGATCTATAATCTGTATTTTCAAATCTTCGTATTCTAATGTTCCAGCATGAGCTTCTCTTGTTGTATGGAGATAGGCTCCGACCTTAACGTCAGCATTTGTTATAGCGTTCATCAGTGTGCTTTTACCAACATTTGAAAGCCCAAACAAGGCTATTCTACCATCACCAGAATAGGGAATATGAAAGGGGTCATAATCCCTACCTTTAACCTTAGGTTTAGCTTTAGCCTGAGAAATCATATTTTCTAATTCTTGAATCTGAAGTTTGAAGATGCCCATTTTATCCAATTTCTTATTACGGATATCTTGAATAATATCCTCTAATTCAGCTATGAGCTGTTCGCCTTCAAGATTCCATATTCTTCTAGCTATATTGAATCTATACCATTTGAGTTTGGTATAATTGCTCATCTTATCACCTTCTTTTTTTTCATTTACTTTAATTTTTCTTGGAATTAATTCCAGTTTCGTTCATCTTTAGTAGCGAAAACAAAGAAAGAGGTTTTCAAATAGAAGAAATCAGAATGTTTTTGATTTATTCAAAGATGTTTGAAAAATTCTTTAACAATGTATACTACTCGCTACTAAACAATACAATACAGGATTTCAGCGCGAGATCCCCTCGCATGTTACTAAATAGTGCGATTAAGGAGTGACATTGTTATCAACTTACAGGAAAATCATGCAAATATAAGTTTATCGAGAAGAAATAAAAAGAAAAAATGGATAAAGAGTGTAAATCTATTGATCTACACAAATCATGGTCATTGTAGAACGAACTTTCTCTAATACTCTAAGATTCTCAGTAACAATCTTCTTTAATGAGTCTGTATCATCAGCTTCAATCTTAGCTATTAAGTCATAAACTCCATACACAATGTGTACTTCTACAACATTGGGCATTTCTTTCAGCTGGGACATTACGCTGCTCTCTTCTCCAATCTCACAATTGATTAAAATGTATGCCGATGCCATTTTATATTCACTAAGAAGAAGTTTTATTGCGAGGTTTAATAAACTTTCCCTCGAACTAATCAAATGAGTAGATTTAATGCCAGATAAATTCTTTACAAATTATGACACCCCTATTGGTAATTTAGAGATAGTAAGTGACCAGAATAGCTTACTAGCTAGTAATTTCAAAGAAAAAGAAGCTCAATCTGAAACCGTTCCATCAATTCTAAAACAAGCTTTGCTTCAGCTAGATGAGTATTTTACAGGAAAGAGAAAAGAGTTTGATCTCACCTTGCTTCCCTCTGGTACAGAATTTCAAGAAAAAGTCTGGATGAAACTTCTTGAGATACCATTTGGTAGTGTTATCTCCTATAGTGAGCTTGCTTCTAAAATTGGAAATATAGCAGCTGTAAGAGCTGTTGGTAATGCTAACGGACAGAATCCTATCAGTATCTTCATTCCCTGTCACAGAGTAATTGGTAAAAATAGTAAGCTCGTAGGGTATGGAGGAGGACTGGATAGGAAAAAATGGTTATTAGATTTTGAGAAAGCTCAGTTCTGCATTATGCATTGAGTAAAGTATTAACTATTTCATCAAAATTGTTCATCAGTAGAGAGGAGTGTCCTTCTTTTGGATAAAATTTACTTACACAATGAGGTATCTCTTTTGCTACTGCTTTTCCTATGCCTACAGGAGCAGTATTATCCATTTCCCCATGCCAAAGAAAAATCTTAACTTCTTTTGGTATATCACTTAATTCAAAACCCCAGTGTTTAGTATAAAGTGAACCATCTTTAGTTGGTCCTTTTGCACCTTTAGTGAATGCTTCTTGCATTTGCCTCCACGTAACAGCAAATACTTCTGGTTTTTTTAATAATTCTTCATCAGGTTCTGGTAAATTACTCATTAAATTAGCTCTCATTTTTTCTTTTGCTTTTTCTTGATTTTTTGATCTCAAAGATCTTACAAATACAATCCCCAGAAATAACCTCATTAACCAAGGTGCAACTCTTAGTAAAGAAAGCATAAATCCTACTGGTCCTGATAAGTGCTCCTTTGTAATATAGTATGGTCCCATTCCTGATACTATCCCAACTGAATGTAAACGGTCTGGGATTTTGTAAGCACATGCATGTGCGAAGGGAGCACCACCAGATAAGCCTAAGACAGAAAATTGTTCTATGCCTAAGAAATCTGCTAGTTCTACAATATCATCAGCTAAATCAAGAATTGTTCTTTTCTTCTTAAAATCAGATAAACCAATTCCTGGTCTGTCTATTGAGATGATTCTACTCCCTGAAAATGAAGTAAATGATTCACACTCTAACACTTCCAATCTAGAGCTAGGCCATCCGTGAATATAAAAAACAGCTTTGTCTTCAGGATTTCCTCTTTCAATATAACCAAATTGTCTTCCATCAGAAAGAATTATTGTTTTACCGAATTTTTCTTCATCTGATACCATAAATGAGATTATTAACGAAGATTTATATATTATTTTCTAATTTCCTTAAAAGCGATATAGTTTCTTGTAAAACACACAATATGTCAGAGATTTAAAAAAAGGTTTGGAATGAACTTACAGAGATACCCTTTGGTAAGACTATATCTTACGCGTGTTATGAAACTTGGTTAAACTTGCCAGAGGCTTTCTAACCATCGTTTAAGTGGGTCCCCTCACGTGCTTTGAGGGGAAGTTATGCATTGTATCTTTTACGTCTAATTCTTATTGTTATAACTAGCATAGCTATTATTGTCATTATGCTAATCGGTATGACAAATTCTCGAATATGTACCAATTTATATTCTACAAATACACAATTAGACAGTGAACTATTGTAATGTACATTATCAGCAACAACAACATAATAGTAGATTCCTGTGTCGGGTAGTGTATCAATTGTTGTATTTGTACTAACTGAAAATATAAAATCTAAATGATCAACGGACCAGATATATGATGTATCTCTATAGACATAGTACTGTCTAACACCTTTTGCATCATTCCACTTTAATTGTAGTACATCTGTATCTATCTGATCTGGAACTATAGGTGCCAATGTAGGTTCTGTAGGTGGTCCTATAAATCTTTTAAAGAAGATGTCAGAATCACCACCATAATACGATAAATTAGTATAATCGTACCATATTATATTCACACTTCCATAATTTCCAACAGCTAGAGATACAAATCTAGATGATGAGGTACTGTCAGTAGAAATGACTTCAGTTTTTAACCAAGTTTCTGTACGTGATGAGAACATTCGATAGAAAATATCTAGATCTGTATCTGCACCATCATAAACTGAAGCATCTTCCCATGCAATATAGATATTATCTTCCAAATCTATATCAATGGATGGTAACCAAGAAGCAGATTCTCCGACATCAGATATTACTTCAGGTATTGTCCAACTAGCAGATTCTTTGTCATGGATTATATAGAAAATATCACTATCTCCTTCAGCACCATCAAAACCTGTTGAATCTTCCCAGACAATATGTATATTATCAAAAGAATCGACAGATATATCGGGATTCAATGATAATACAATACTTTCATTAGATAGGACCTTTGCTGGTTGCCAGATTTTTGTTGATGCATCTAAATACTTGTAGAAAATATCTCTATCAGCATCTGCACCAAGATAATCAGTAGTGTCATCCCAAGTGACATGAACATTTCCAACAGAATCAATAGCTAGTTTAGGAACAAAAGAATCAGCAGTGCTCTCTGTAGAAACAACCTGTGTAGTTGACCATGATTGTTTTGTTTCGTTCCAGATTTTATAGAAAATATCAAATTCTCCTCCGGCTTCTAAATAATCTGTATTGTCACCCCAAACCAGATGTAAATTATCTGATAAATCAACTCCAATTGAGGGATTGACAGAGTTTACAGAGCTTTCAGTTGAGATGGTAGTAATGCTAGACCAGCTTTGCGTAGCAGTAATCCATTGTTTATATAAAATAACTTGAGAATTTTCTTCCCATACTAAATGGATATTATCTAATGAATCAAGAGCAATATCTGGGCTAAAAGATTCTGATGAGCTTTCAGAGACAACTTCAGTTGTCCGCCATGTATTTGAATTGGCTTCCCATCGTTTGTAGAAGATATCTCTATCCGTACCTGCTCCTAAATAATCTGTTTGATCTCTCCATACAATATGAACATTCCCAACAGAATCTGTTATCACTTTAGGATTTTCAGAATTTTGGGGACTCTCTTTTGATAGAACTTCAGTATCTGTCCAAAACCAGTCAGAATCTCTAATAGATTCAATTTGTCCATTCTCTGATCTTATTTGGAGAGTATTTTGAGTAGCAAGAAGTACAGTTATTATGAGTAAGAGAAGAAAAATTGTTCTTAGGTCTTTTACTAAATCTCTTTTTTTAATTTTTATCACCTCTAGAAATTTTTATGACCTAAAATTGTACACTGTTGTTATTTATAATAAGGATTTCTCAAATAATGTTTATTATTGCTCTGGGTATGATTCTAAAGATTATGATGAAAATATTAAATGGGAAACAGAGATTCTATATGTGGATATTACAGGAAACGTTTGATTAGCTAAGATAAGATTAGAATGCGATAGAGCTCAATTCATTGACTACTTCAACTTACTCAAGCTAGACGATAAATGGTGGATAGTTCACAAAGTTTGTCATGCTAATAGAAAGAAGTAATAGCTTTTTCTGCATCACTAGAGGGTTCATTTTTCTACAATTTCTTTAAGTTTCTTAGCATTGCGAATATTGTATTCTAGATCTTTAGGATTGGGAACCATACCATCCCAACCTGATTCTTTCACATATTTCTTAAAAAACTCATAGAGTTCGCTAACTTCAAATTGAGCAAGTTTAGTAGGAGAGTCAATTCCAGCGCTATGATAAAGACGAGCTAGTTTTGTTTTAACATATCCTATTCGAGTAATATCTGAGAGTTCTACAAGTTCTAAAATTGCTTCTTCAGGTATGTTTAATTCCTCTGAAAGTTTCTTTCGTTGTTGTTTGGTTTTGCCAGCTTCAAGCATTTGTTCAACGTTTTTTATACCAACACTAGAGAGTTTTTGAACATATTCAGAATTGACCTTGTGGAACTCCTTAATTGGAAAAACTCTTCGTGATTTCTTAGTTCTTTCTTCTCTCAGTTTTGCTACATATGATAACATTTCACTATCTTCAGTGAATTTGTAGTAGTTCATCAGAACATACAAAGCTCCTTTAGCTGATTTTTTTTGTTTTTTCTCTATCTCATTTACATAAGAATCAATGTCATCTTTTATCGTAGAATCTAGGTTTTTTCCTCTTTCTTTCTTTAGAAACTCAATAAATCTAGTTACTGATGTAACATTTCTATCAATTACATCTGCTTTTTTACCCTTTCTTTTGAGAAATTTCCTGAATTCTTCTTCTTTCATGTATCTCACTACTAAGTATGTTAAGCTTAATTGGCTTCTTATTGACTACATTTTTTTTAAATATATAAATCTGAATTGTCATCAGAAAAATAAAAAAGGTTGAAATTGAATGAATCTTTATGGATGAATTCACAGCTTCAGAAATCAATTACTTTATTCTAACCAAACAACATTTGGTTCCTGAATCACGTATTGAAGATATTTCGAAAATAGTATATGATATTGGAGGACTTCATGCTACAAGTCAGACAACTACCTATCTTTCTACTTTCTTCAGAGCTATAGATTTCAGGAAAGAAGATTTGGAAAAAGAAATCTATGAAAAGAAGAATTTGGGAAAAATCAGATGTATGAGAAAAACAATCTTTATTCAACCTACAGAACTGATTCCACGTCTATTTATAGCAACAAAGAAACAATATTCAAAACGTCATGAAGATTATCTAAAGAATCTTGGAGTTACAGTTGATGTATATGAGAAAGCTGCAAATGCAATAAGAAGAATTTTGACTGGTAAGGTTTTATCAACAGCTGATATAAAAAAAGAAATTAGTTCTAAAGAGTACACTACTCATTTCATTACTTTGATGTGTGATCAACTAGACTTGATACGAACTAAGCCAGTAAAGAGTTGGAGAGATAAGAGACACACATACTCCCTCTTCAAAGAATATTTCCCAGAAATGAGCTTTGAAGGAATCAATGAAGAAGAAAGTATGAAATTCTTGGTTAGAAAGTATTTCGAATGTCTAGGTCCAGCTACAGAAACAGATATTGTGTGGTGGACTGGGTTCAATAAAACTCAAACAAGAAGGATACTTCAGGAATTAGAAGGTCAAATTGAGAAAATTCAAATCAAAGGAATCGACAAAGAGTACCTGATTCTATCTGAAGATTTGAAAAAACTTCAAACAATTAGTAAAACTGAAAAAAGTGTTGTTACTCTTCTTTCTGATTTAGATCCATATTTAATGGGACATAAAGATAGAGAAAGGTATGTCAAAGAAGATCATTACAGTTATCTGTTTGATAAATCTGGAAATGCTACCTCAGCAATCCTTCTTAATGGGAGAGTTATAGGAATATGGGATTTTGTTAGTAGTAAAAAATCAACTATTAAGATATTTTTTCTAGAAAAGCCAGAGGTTTCAATTAAAAAACAAGTGTTGGAAGAAGTGAAAAGAGTTGGAAAATTCATCTTTGATGAAGAAATAACAATCACTGAATGTAAAGAAATGGAACCGTTGAAAGGAAGGATACCAGGGGAAGTACTAACTCCGTTAAAACATTGTTAAATCGAAATTTCACAATATCAGAATAATTAAATATACAAATATATTCAATCGAGTTAGTTGAATTTACATTCTCTCATAGGAGATTACTTAATGTTCCGATTATTAAAATACTCAAAACCTTACTTGTTACTGATACTAGCATCTATAGGGCTTCTTTATGCGCAAGCTAATTTAGAACTAGCACTACCTGATTATCTTTCAGATATTGTTGATACAGGAATACAACAAGGAGGAATTGAAAATCCGGTACCTATTGCTATACGTAAGAGTGAATTGGAGAGATTCTTCATTTTTATGGCACCTGAAAACCAAACAATAGTGAACGATTCATATACATTAATAGATGAAAATTCTACAGATTATGATAGCTATGCGGAAATATATCCAGTTCTTGCAAATGAATCTGTTTATGTGTTAAACGACATTAAGAAAACGAAACTAAATGAATTGGAGGATATAATTGTTAAACCACTTGTTGTGGTTTTCACCTTCGAACAAGCATTAGCTAATCCAGAAAATGCTACAGAGATTTGGGAACAATTGGGTTACAATATCAGTACTATCCCACCAGCACCAGTTTTCTTCGATATGTTGAGTATGTTACCTCTAGCGAACATTACATTCATAGTTGAATCAATCACACAAAGCTTTACTGAAATTGGGGAAACTATGCTTGCTCAATTCGCAGTAATTGGAGTAAGATTTGAATATGAAATGCTAGGAATGAATATCGATAAACTGCAAAATATGTACATTTTGAAATCTGGTGGACTGATGCTTTTGATGACCTTACTAGCAGTTATATGTACTATTGCTGTAAGCTATTTAGCTTCGAGGACATCTGCAGGAATGGCACGTGACATTCGAAGTAAGTTATTCAAGAAGGTTGAAAGCTTCTCAAGTGTTGAATTTGACAGTTTTTCAACTGCATCTCTGATAACTCGTTCAACTAATGACATCACTCAGGTACAGATGGCCATGTATATGATAGTTCGAATGGTCTTCTATGCCCCAATACTTGGTATCGGGGGAATTGTTCGAGCTTTACAAAAAAGCAGATCGATGTGGTGGTTAATCGGTGTAGCGGTTTTCGCACTAGTAGGTCTGATTATGATTGTATTTGTAGTTGCTCTTCCGAAATTTAAGATAATTCAAAAATTAACAGACCGTCTTAACCTTGTTGCTAGGGAGAATCTTACAGGAATGCTAGTTATTAGAGCTTTTAACATGGAAAAGCATGAAGAAAAACGATTTGATAAAGCTAATATTGACCTAACAGCTGTTAGTCTATTTGTTATCAGAGTGATGGTAATCATGATGCCGTTTATGATGCTTATTATGAATGGTCTTTCTATAAGCATTATCTGGGTAGGAGCCCACAGAGTTGCTGATGGCGCTATGCAAGTTGGTGACATGATGGCTTTCTTACAATATTCTATGCAAATCGTGTTTGCATTTTTGATGCTGACTATGATGTTCATCATTCTCCCTCGAGCTGTAGTCGCAGGTAATCGAATCAATGAAGTTTTACAAATAGAACCAGTAATCAACGATCCAGAAGAACCTAAGAAATTTGCTGAACCATTTAAGGGCTCAGTTGAATTCCGTAATGTGACCTTTAATTATCCAGGAGCGAAGAAGAACGTGCTACAAGATATTAATTTTACCGCAGAACCAGGCCAAACTACAGCTTTTATTGGAGCAACAGGATCTGGTAAATCAACAGTTATCAACTTGGTTCCACGATTTTATGAGGTAACTTCAGGTTCTATTTTGATTGATGGTGTTGACATTCGCGAAGTGACTCAATATGATTTAAGAGAAGTTATAGGATATGTACCTCAGAAGAGTTTCTTATTCTCAGGTACGATTGAAAGTAACCTACGCTTTGCAGATGAAGATGCAAGTGAAGAAGCACTTCAATCATCTCTTGATATAGCTCAAGCAACAGAATTTGTATCTTCTAAAGAGGATGGAATAGAAAGTGAAATTGCTCAAGCAGGTATGAATGTATCAGGAGGTCAAAAACAAAGGCTTTCAATTGCGCGAGCATTAGTTAAAAAACCACCAATATATATTTTTGATGACAGCTTTTCTCAGTTAGATTTCAAGACAGATGCTGCTTTACGTAAAGCTCTAAAGAAACAAACAGGTGATAGTACTTTGCTAATTGTAACACAGAGAGTTTCTACAATTAAGAATGCTGAGCAAATAATCGTTATCGATGATGGAAAAATAGCTGGTAAAGGTACACATGAAGAGTTACTTGAGACTAATGATATTTACAGAGAGATAGCAACTTCTCAACTTGAACTGGAGGATTTATCATGAGCCACGGTCCACCAGGAGGAAGATCTTCAAGAGGAGGTCCACCAGGTCGAAGAAGAGGGCCAGGAGGACCAATGGGTCAAATGATGAAAGGGGACAAAGCAAGTGACTTCAAAGGTACTATGGCTAAGCTAATCAGATATCTAGGTAGATACAAAGTAATCATTCTGATTGCAATTTTGATTGCAGCAGGTTCTACAGCAGCCATGATTTTTGGCCCTAAAATTCTTGGTAATGCTACAACAATACTATTTGAAGGATTGATTGATACAATTAGGGGAATAGGCGAGGTTGATTTCCCTGCTATTAGTAGGTTGATTTACATTACATTAATCCTTTATGTAGGATCAGGAATCTTAAGCTATATTCAAGGATGGATTATGGCAAGAGTTTCAACTAATATTGCATATAGATTCCGCAGAGATATTGCAGAGAAAATCAATCGAATGAAACTCAAATATTTCGATAAGACCACTCATGGTGAAATACTTTCTCGCATTACTAATGATGTAGATACTATAAATCAAACTTTGAGTCAGAGTATCTCACAAATTATCACTTCAGCTGTTACAGTAGTAGGGGTACTAGTGATGATGTTTACCATCAGTTGGATGATGACTTTAGTTGCATTAGTGATAATACCTTTATCAGGATTGATAGTAGCATTTATTGTCAAAAAGTCTCAAAAACACTTCGACCAACAACAGGAATACCTTGGACATGTTAATAGTCATGTTGAGGAGATGTATGGTGGTCATGTTGTAATGAAAGCTTTCAATGGAGAGAAGAGAAGTCAAGAGCAATTTGAAAAATACAACTCAACTCTTCACAAATCTGCTTGGAAATCTCAATTCTTCTCTGGATTGATGATGCCTATCATGACATTTGTTGGAAACTTAGGATATGTAGGAATTGCAATCATGGGTGGATGGTTAGCTATTCAAGAGTCTATTGGAGTTGGAGATATTCAAGCTTTCATTCAATATGTTCGTAACTTCACCAGGCCAATTGCTCAACTAGCTAATGTCTCCAATGTTCTTCAACAAACTGCTGCTGCAGCTGAAAGAGTATTCGAATTCATAGAGGAACCAGAAGAGGTAGCAGAAGAAGCTGATCCAGTTAAACTAGAAAAGGTAAACGGACTTGTTGAATTTAAGAATGTGAATTTTGGTTATGATCCTGAAAAAATAATTATACACAACTTTTCTGCTGTGGCAAAACCAGGACAAAAGATTGCTCTAGTTGGTCCAACTGGTGCAGGGAAAACCACCATGGTCAAATTACTTATGCGCTTTTATGATATTAATGCTGGTTCTATCTTAGTAGATGGAAACGATATTTATGATTTCACTCGCTCAGACTTGCGTAAAATGTTTGGCATGGTACTTCAAGACACTTGGCTCTTCAATGGTACCATACTTGAAAATATTCGTTATGGACGACCAGATGCAACAGATGCAGAGGTTGTAGCAGCTGCTGAAGCAGCACATGTTGACCAGTTTGTTCACACTTTAGCAGGTGGTTATTATATGGAACTTAACGAAGAAGTAACCAATGTTTCTGAAGGACAAAAACAGCTTCTAACAATCGCCAGAGCAGTTTTAGCTGATCCTCCAGTACTCATTCTAGACGAAGCAACTAGTTCAGTTGATACTCGTACAGAAATTCTTATTCAAAGAGCAATGGATGAACTGATGGAGAATCGAACAAGCTTTGTGATCGCTCATCGATTATCAACAGTCAGAAATGCAGATCTAATCTTGGTTATGAATGAAGGAGATATTGTTGAACAAGGTAGTCATAAAGAATTACTGGTACAATGTGGATTCTATGCTGATCTCTATAATAGTCAGTTTGAGGTTATTGATACCTCACCTGAATCTTCAGAACCTCAAGCTGGTGATAGAATAAAAGATAATACATCTCTTTTTTGAGATGTAAATTTATTTTTAATATTTTTTAAACATTAAATTATTTGTATTGAAAATCCTCTCTTTCTTCTGGAGGCCATCCTCGAGGGGTAGAGCCTCCCTTCTTAAATCTAAAATCGCAATAGGGACCTCCTCCAGAGATTGTGTGAGTTCGATAAAATTTGACATTCTTTAGTGCATTAAACATAGCATAATCAGACATACAGATATAGGGGAGTAATTCTTCACCTCCATGCTTTTCATAGAATTTACGAACAGCACATTCATGATAATCCATTCCCCAATCAAATTCTTCTCCATCTCCTTCAACAAATTCGACTTTCCAATTATCAGGATAATTGTTTTGAGTCATTTTTTTGATCTTTCTCTTAAATCTATTTTTAATAAATGATGAAAACATCAATTTCGAAGTTAGAAATTTTATTATTCTAGATTGATTGAAAGATTGTATTTCTCTAATTTCATACATTATCAGTCCAACATCCCTGACTGAAGACCCTCTTTTAGTTAATTCTTTGAATAGAGCTAAAAGCATAATTGAGTCGTAGAAATCATTTAGAGAGTAATTTTCTTTACCACCTATATATGGGATATGAGGAAGAAGTAATTTTATCTCCTTAATAGTATCTTCTACAATTGATTCAATCTCAACAGTAGAATATTTGTCAGAAAGAGCAGTCTTGACTGTTCCAATTGATTTTCCAAGTCTTCCAACTAATTGGTCACGATTATAGCGGTATTTAGCTTCTTCCATAAATGATACTTATTATTTTGTAGTATTTAGATTTTGTTGAGCAAAGTATAATCTCTTTTTATATAATCTAAATACAGAAATAGAGTAACAGAAGGTTAGAAAGATGACTACAGAAGATCTATTTGAAGCAATTGAATTAACTAAGAGATATGAAAGTTATAGAATTCTTAAATTGTGGGGAATTGCTTTGATTACAATTCCTTTGGCCAATCTAGTACATATTATTCTTTTTGATGTATGGATATCCTATGGAAGAAATGCTGAGTATATTTATCCAGGACTTCAAGGCGTAGTAATAATTGTTATAATAGTTTTCTTCACTCGTGGTTTTCTATCAACAAAAAAGCTAGAAATTAGAAATAAGAAGATTGTGTCCAGATATTACATTAAGTTGGGACTTGCACTCTTAGGTATTTTCTTTTTCTTTGCCATTCTATTCATGATTGCAGAACTTCTAGAAACCCTTGTAGCTCCTTCGATACCTTACAAAAGCTTTCCTGCTATTTTGGGTGGAACTATTTTAGAAATCAAAGGCAGAACAATCCAAATTTATTGGGGAGATAATCTGGCTTTACTTTTAGGCTATTTTCTATTAAGAAACAAAAAGGAAGGAATTAAATTAATTGAACTACCAATATCTGTTGCATTCTTGACTATTTTTGATATATTCACAGTTACTTTGGATCCATTAGTTTTCAAGTTTGATTTCTTTAGCGAATATTTTATATTCATCTTCAGTTTTTTTGCAGTGATTTGTGGTATTATTGCTCTGATAAGGGCATATAAGAACTTAAAAAAACACAACATATTAATTACGAAGGAAACTCAGTGATTTATATGGATAAAGAAGATAGAGAAATAGAGTTACCTTCATCAGATGACATATTCTCTATTTCTATTAGATTTAGTATTATGTTCCTTCTTTATATCCATAAGAAAATCAGTTTCGCAGAGCTGCAAAAGCTACTAAATCTTACAGCAGGGAATCTAAATCATCACCTGAACAAGCTGATGGAAAATGGTTACATAGATACAAAGAAGATGCTTTTCTCGAAAAGACCAATAAATATAATCTTTATTTCAGAGAAAGGAAAGGAAGAATTTAGCTCATATCTTTCCAAATTTAAAAATATCTTGGAAAAACTTGAAAAAGAAGAGAACTAGCATCAATCATCTTTAAGGGTAGTAATAATCCGACTTTCAGTCTCTGCTTTGCTTTCTTTTGAATCTAGAAACTCTGAAATAAACTTGATTATATGTTCTAAGATTTGCTCATTGAATTTAGATTTGTGTACAGTATGAGTTGCTCCTTCAACTACTAGACCATATTTCTTCTTAGCTGAAATCACTTCAAAATATTGCTTAACTGAGTTTCTATTAGTCAGTAGCCCTGCAGTACCGTTGATCAACATAACTGGACAATTAATTCGAGCTAGTTTCTCATTGATACCTTCCTTCTTTTGTTGATAGAGAGCATTCATAAGCATCTTTACTGGAACTTTGGGGAAATTTTTCATCTTCCAATTATAGTATTCTAAAGGAACAAGAAGTTTATCAAATTCGTTGATAAAAGGATTTTTTATAGTTTTTAGGTTGAAAATCCGCACTAACCATGTAAGTAGACCTAATTCTTTAGCCGCAAATCCCCCTGTGCCAAGGAATATTGCAGCATCTAGATTTCCTCCTTTGTTTACCAAAAAATCGAAAATGGTTCCAGCACCCAAAGAGATACCCAAACCAATTACTGTTTGATATTTAATTTTGAGATTTTCAATATAGTTTCTTCCCCACTCATAGAATTCATCGGCTGAGTCTACACTACATAGTAAGTCTGAATCAACACCATGATAAGGGAGTAAGGGGACTTTGACATCGACTTTAAGATCAGCAATTTTTTCCGCCCAAGTTTTCAATTCATAAGGAGTTGCAGAAAGTCCATGGAATAAAAACACACAAACATTTGATCCATTATTAATATCTAAATCTTGAGAGAATTCTTTATCAGCCATAACAAGAGTATATATTTTGTATTTCATTTATAAAAGCAATGAAGTATCAAATAATTAGATATGTATAAATAGATGGTTTAAGTATTATTTATTTGGTAAGCATGCCACAGAGGGTTAAGAGAAAACAGAGTAAAATACTTTTTACTTCCTTGCTGCTTCTTCTAGTTTTTTGCCCACTGACCTTCACATCACAAGCAGAAAACTATTGGGGAATTAATAGAGACTCTTATTCATATTCTAGAGTTTTTGAGTATACTAGATATGACATTGAAGGTACTGGTGGAGTCGAATATTCAAATACAACCACAGAAGAAGTAATGATTTGGGATGTAAAAAGTAATGAAAACAACATAACCTTTAGGACTACAAAATGGTTTACATTTCTAGGTTATGTTAGTTGTGCATGTGAAGAGGGTTACGAGGAATTTTTAGAAGCACTTGAGTATGATAACGAAACAGATAGTATCAAAGCAACATATGCTTATAATGAAACCGAGCAAAAACTCGGATTTGTTGATCCAAGAGACATGCAGTTTCTAGGATTTGAAGTTGATATACCAGTTAATCTATTAGATCTTCCAATGTCAATAGGTATGTGGGATTATATTGGCTGTTTATTTCTGCCAGTCTTATCACCCAGTTTCAGTTTTGAAACAAATTACACAGTCTATGAACAAATCTTTACTGATTTTGAATTAGAATCTAAAGAAACATTTAGATTGAAAGGTAAGAAGTTTGAAGGATATTCCTATAATTACGAATATACTTTTTTCATAGAGATTGAAGATCTTCCAGGTAAAAAATTCATTGATGAAGCAGTATTTCAATATAATAGTCTAGGAGTACTATATTACTTTGAAGGGAAAACTGAGGAATACAGAGAAGTTGATGGCGAATACAAACTATATCGGATAAGTGAAGCGATATTTACTATCGATACCATCGATGAGAGCTTATCAGTAAGTCTACAGTGGATGTTTGGGTTTGTAGGATTAGTAGTTCTAGCAATGTTCTTTATACGAAATAGATCAAGAAGATAACGATTAAGATGGCACTTCATTTTTTTCTTTTAACTCAAAACTTTTTCAAATATTCCCCATGTAGCTACTTTATCAAAACCTAGATTTGTAAACACATTCTTAAATTTTAGAAGTTCTCCAATCACATCAACCAAAAAATATTTTCCACCTTTTTCTAAGCAATCATCAATCACATGTACAAGTAACTGTCGTAGATATTCCCCATTTGAAGCTTCAAGATGAAAGGATGCAATAATATCTTTATTCAGAGAATTTGGTAATGCGTAACAATATCCCTCAAGTTTACCATCCTTTCGAATTACCAAGTGACTTACTAAATCATCTGAACTATCTATTTCTAATATATCCTTTCTAGCCTTCTCCTTAGAAACTTTGAAAAAATTTGAAACACTTATCGCACAATCAGTAATATCTAGTTCAGAATTAAATCTTTCAACATCATCAGTTTTATCTTCGATTTTTCCTTTTTCCAAAACATAATGGAAATAGAGTTTATACCCTAAAGGATATTCTTTGTGTTCCTTAAAACCCCACTTTCTAGCAAGTTCAATGCTGTTTGTATGCATAATTGATGCTCTAGCTTGAATGAAAGGAACATTCTTAGATTCCAACACTTCAAGGATTTTTTCCATGAGTAAATCTCCTGCTACTTTGTCATTGTGTAAAACTCGAGGAAGAGCTAAACTTGCTCCCAGCTGATCACCTCTTTTAACACTTGGACCAATCACTCCTTCTTGCACACCTATTGTAGCAGAAGTAAAGCCTATCAATTTATCATCTTTGAAACAGAAAAGAGCTGTTTCAGGATCAAAATCTGGTGAGGAGTATCTGTTTTTTAAAGATTCTAGGTCATATTGATATGGCCAAACCCAATTTTTCACCACTTCTGAACCTACTTTTACTTGCTCTTCTTCAAAACCTGGTTCATAAGACTTTATTAGGTATTTACTCACGCAGTACAAAGAGTATAGACAGTTAAAAGTGTTAGTAAAAATTCCACACCAAGACAAATTTATAAGCGTGTCAGAAAAGTTCTTTTTACTAGAAAAGTAAAACTCGTTCTGAGAGAGATTTAGTTTTTAAATCTTGGAAGTGAAAAAATGACGAATGTAAAAATCACAGTATTAAGAACATTAGATCCCAAGGAAGTATTTGGTGAAGAATTTCCCTTTAAAGAACCAGCAACAACTTGTACTTATTTCGAGGAAGGTCAAGAGTTCATCTCTGAACATACAGAAAGACCAGAAGGATTTGGTTGTACATGGGCATGGCAT
>DXJF01000028.1 GCA_019057375.1 Candidatus Heimdallarchaeota archaeon | reverse complement strand
TACCTGAATTAGGGATGAAAGATTCTCACATGCCTGAATATGAAACACTTGCTTCACTGAGTAGTAACATATTGAATGAAGATCCAATGATGATGATTAGGGTCAATGAATACTTGAATCGTCAAGGGATGGATTCTATTTCCACTGGAGTAATTCTGAGTTTTGTTCTTGAATGTGTGGAAAAGGGACTTCTAACCAAAGAAGATTTCAAATCAGAGAAATTCCCAGAAGGTTTTCTACCCCAATGGTATGAGACAGAGTATATCTTCCCTCTCCTAGAAATGATGGTCAATCGAGAAGGAATAGGAAATGTTCTTGCTGATGGTACTTGGGTTGCTTCCAACAAAATTGAAGGTTCTAAGAATTACGCTATGAATGCTAATGGTCAAGAAATTCCGATGCATGATCCTAGATATATTAAATGGTTTGGTGCAACATATGTTTCAGATCCTACTCCTGGAAGACATACTGCGGGTGGAATTGATACTTTAATGTTGCATCCAGTAGCTCGTTTTACTAAGGAATATGATTTCAAAATCGACAAAAAACTAGAGAAAACAACAAAGAATCATGCATTAGCAGTTCAGTTCACTCAAAGTATTAACGCTCTAGGACTATGTTCTTACTCATTAGCTTGTGGGAGCTACCCTCTTTTTGAACTCATACAAAGTGTATTTGGATGGGAATTTACCCCAGATGAATTCTTACTGATAGGGCATAGAATCCAGACCTTACGTCAGATGTTTAATGCTCGAGAAGGTGCGATAAGACATAAAATACCAAAAAGGCTTATTGGTGATCCGCCTCTGAAGAAAGGACCCTTAAAGGGTGTTTCATTACCTATTGAAGAAATGATTCAGGGATACTACAAAAATATTGGATTCAGAGAAGATGGGGTCCCTAAAGAAGAAACGTTGAAACTTCTTGATTTGGATTATTGTATCCAAGATCTAGATAATAGTAGTGGACGTTATCAGATCATTGTAAATGATTATCTGAGGACTAAAACTTGATACTTCATTGTATGGTCCCATTGTTGCTTTTTTCAACCGACAAATAGATATATTTTTATATTACTAATATTTCAGAATATTCAGAAAACTGAATATTATATGTTCTAAATATGGGTTGGTTTTGTGAAAATACTAAAATTAACAGGATTCGCGTTCAAAAACGCGTTTAGAAGGAAAATAGTAGCAGCTTTAGCAATAACAGGTATAGCTGTTGCGATAACAATGCAAGTAACGATTAATTCCTTTATTGCAGGAATGGACGAAACTTTTAACGACATTTTTTCAGAATTAGTAGGAACCTTTCAAATTCAAGAAAGTAATGCTCCTGCATCATTTGCTTCTCAACTTCCAGGCAATATCACTGAAACAATTATGGATTTTAATCGAAGTGAAGAAATTATAGCAGTAGCTTCAGAACAAACTTTACCATCTACTGTCAACAATTATACAACGATTTTAGGCAAAACGCTTTTTGGAACGCCTATGGGTATAACTGTTAGAGGAATTGAAGATCTTGATTTATTTATGGAAGTGTATTCTGAACTTGATGAACTTACAGAAGGTTCCGAATATTTTAACGCAAGTTTGAACGAGTGTATAATTCCTTATTCACTTTATGAGAATAATTCTGAAGTATTTGATATTGGAAAGACCTTTTCCATTCTTGTCAATACTAGTTATTCCTATGATGTGGAAATAACAGGAATTACTTCTGCGGAACTTGGTGGGATGCAACAATCGATTATGGTTACAGGATATGATATATATGTTCCATTACAAGTTAGCCAGAATATCTTGACTGAACTCCTACGAAATGATACGACATCTCATTTTCTACATTATGAAAGTAGAGGGTTGGATAGTACCCTATTTTCAAACACAAGTACAAACATCGTAGCAGTTCGTACATCAATCACAAATTCAAATGATGTCGGTGAATTTATTGATGAACTAGTTGGATATTTAGAAGAACAATATTCAGGAATGGAATTTTCTACTTTATCATTAGCATCAGCTCTTGAGACTATGGATGACTTAATGCAAACTCAAAATGTTGTTATGACCATAGTTTCAATCGTTATAGTGATATCAGGAAGCATGGGGGTTATCATTGCTCAACTTGTTGGTGTGGAATCTCGTTCGAAGGAATTTGCAATACTTAAAGCGACAGGTTGGAAAGAAGGACACATTATTTTCTCTGTTATAGTTGAAAGTGTTATTCTAGGAGTAGTAGGATCAATTGTTGGCATTCTTTTAGCATTGGGTGCGATAAACGGTCTAGAAACAATGATTCCGATGGGCGTGATGTCAGCTATTATTACACCTGGAATTATCTTTACTGCTATAGGTATCGCAATGACGATAGGCATTCTCGGAGGACTATATCCTGGTATTAGAGCCAGTTCTGTTAGACCTATGGAGGTCTTGCAAGGAAGTTAGGTGATTACGATGGCAAGCATAGAAGAAACGAAAACAGTAGAAATTGAAACTGGAACGAATCAGGATTTTGGTGATCTTATCATTGAGATCAAGGATCTATGGAGAAAATTCTTTGAAAATACACCAGCAGAAGTTAAAGCATTAAAAGGAGTAAATTTCAAAGTTAATAGAGGAGAATTTATCACAATAATGGGTCCAAGCGGATCTGGTAAATCTACTTTACTTACTATTCTAGGGTGCATGGCTCCTTCAACAAGTGGGGAAGTCTTCATTGATGGTACAGAGATTACTCAGATGCCTCAGCGAAAATTAAGCGAAGTAAGAAGAAATAAAATTGGCTTTGTTTTTCAAGATATTTTTCTCATTGATAAAATATCTGCTCTTGAAAATGTTCTCTTACCTCTTTTACCATATGGTATTAAGAAATCAGACAGAAAACGAGCAAAGGAACTTCTCAAAATTGCAGGTCTTGAAGATCGTATGCATCATAGACCAGCTGAGCTTTCGGGAGGTCAGAAGCAACGAGTAGCTATATGTCGAGCTTTGATTAATGACCCTCCAATTGTCTTAGCTGATGAACCCACAGGTAACTTAGATTCACAGACAGGTGGAGAAGTATTAGAATTACTTAGAAAGGTCAACAAAGAAAATGGGGTTACTATATTAGCTGTCTCCCATGATCCAAAACTTGCTGAATTCTCTTCTAGGGATGTAATGATTACAGATGGAGAAATTTCTAGAGACAGGATTAATCCATTTAGAAGTTAGCATAGCAAGTGATCATTATGGAAACTAACTCAAAAGATATTGTAGGAAAATATGAAGAAAGATTTATTAGAAGATTAGGAGAAGTAGCCATTCTTCTCCATCTTGCTAAATCTCCTGATGGTTCTCACGCTTATGAAATGCGTTCGAAAGCTTCTGAAATTCTTTTTGAGAAAAGGAATCGAGGAGCAATATTTCTTCAAAGTCATTTGGACATTTTATATGAGATGAAGAAATTTTTTTCACAGTTAAAAGCAAACTCTTCAGCTTTTGAGGTGAATAGAAAGAGTTTAAGAGAGAAAATAGATGATTGTCCTATTTTCAAATATAATCTGAGATTTAACCAAATGCTTGTAGAAAACTACGAGATTAATAAAGAAGACTTGAATTATATTGATGAGATAATTGAGGCTCTCGAAGGATCCATTAAGAATATGAAAGAAACCTCAGTTATTTGGAGCAATATCAGTGGTATATATCCTACAATAGAATCACTGGAAAAAAATGGTTTGATAGAATTTGTGAGAAAAGATTCAGAAGGTGATAGATTGAAGAAAATTTACTCTATAACAGAAATAGGTCGAGAATCTCTATCGAGAGTTATGGCTTCCCTTATGGATATTTCTTCGTTCATTTTTGAATCAGAAAGAGAAAATATTTTTCATGGAACTGAAGGTATATTATCATCCAGGTTGCTTCCCTTCCGAAAAATTTTTCTCAAACTGTTAAAAGATTTATCTCCCGAATTCAAGAAGAAAATACATTCCTTCAAAGGAAAATCTCACGCTAGACCCTTTGTTCATATGATGATGGATCAAGGACTAGCTAATCCAAGATTAAATGTTATAGTAAGTCATCCTGAGTTGTTAGACGAACACCTTGATGCTGCAGAATCCAAAGAAGACAGAAAAATGTTGAAATCTTTTATCAGAAATAGATTGTTGGAGAGGAGAAAAAAGATTGATAAATTATTGGAGAGGTTATAAATGGCAACAACTACCATAGAAAAAGAAATCGACAAAAGTTACGATTATGATTTGCAAAAAACTCTTTTAAATAAATACAAGTCTGCTAATAGATGGTTCTGGTCAGCTTTTTCACGCTACCCAATAATATATTTAATTGCATTCATTTTGCTTATGGCTAACACATATTTGGCTATTTGGACACTATCTATGATCGGTGTAGCAATAGACAAAATGATAATTGGAATAAATGCAGGAAATGCATTTTCACCAGAGTTTACTAGGGCTATAGGTTTAATGATAACTTTTGTTCTAACAAGTTGGGTAGCTTTAAGTCTCAATGTTTATTTGTGGGCAATAGCTTCATATAGAGTTCAAAGAGATATGAGACAAGAGTTTTATGAAGTAATTCAAAACCATTCGATGGCATTCTTCGATGAACATGATTCTGGCGTTATCCTTTCAATGGGGATGAACGAGATTGACCAGATTAGAATGGCTATTAATCCATCTGTAAGAATGCTATTAAGTTCAATGGCTACAATTATACTGACAACAGTATTTCTTTGGCAGATTGATCTATTAATTGGAGCTATTATGGCTGGAGCTTTTGTATTTTACATGATAATCGCCTGGTTTTATGCAAGAAAAGTAGGTCCAATACGAAAGAAACTAGCAACAGATTTAGCTGATCTTTCTGCCATTTCACAAGAAATGTTCAGAGGAGTAGATGTTGTTCGTTCCTTTGATAACCATGATAAAGAAATTGACAAGTTTAATACTAAAAGTGAAGAGTATGCTGAAGATATGAAACGTGAAGGATATCTTAGCGCATTTTACTGGCCCGCTTTAATTACAATACTAGCTGCTGCTGGCGTGTTTGCTTATGGACTATATATGGCTGTTATGGGACAATATTCTGTGGGTATGTTAATCTCTGCACTGGCTCTATTAATGTCGCTAAATAGACAAAACTTCATGATACCTATGAGATTGATTTCCTTACAAGCTGGTTTACAAAATTCAAAGAGGTTATGGAGCAAGATGGCTTTCAAAGATCCTCTAAGTGAACCAGATAAATATCAAGATGGAGAATGGGAAAACGTTATATCTTTTAATAATGTCACTTTTGCATATCCTGGAACTGAAAAGAAAGTTCTGAAAAATGTTTCTTTTTCAATTCCTTCTGGAGCGAGAGTTGCCTTAATAGGCGGTCCTGGATCAGGAAAATCTACAATTCTAAAATTGCTTCTTAGATTATATGATCCATCCGAGGGAGAAATAGAAATTAATGGAACATCTATAAAATCAATGTATACCAATTATGTTCGTTCAAATGTAACAATGGTTGAACAAGACATTTTCTTGTTTTCAGACACTCTGAGAGCCAATATTGCTTTTGCTAAACCTGATGCCACAGATGATGAAATCAGAGAAGCGGCCAAACGAGCACAGATTGCTCCTTTTATCGAAACTCTTCCTGATAAATATGAAACTATAATTGGCGAACGGGGGGTAACATTATCGGGCGGGCAGAGACAAAGAGTTGCCATTGCAAGAGCAATGTTATCTGATCCAAGATTGCTTTTACTTGATGATTCTACAAGTGCTGTTGATATCAAAACAGAACTGAGACTTAGATATGCTATGGAAGAATTGATGAAAGATAGAACAAGTATAGTTGTAACTCAAAGACTCACGACTCTAGTTGCATCAGATTTGATTATTCTGATGAAACGAGGAGAAGTTGTTGATATAGGAACTCATTCAGAATTACTTCAAAGGTGTCCTGATTATCAGTTCATGTGTCAACACTTACCAATGTCTGAATCCCTAGGTGTGTGTGAGGATGTTGATGTTGTAGAAGGAGGTAGAAAATAATGGGTCATGGTAGAGCTGTAAGACTGTTCCAAGAAAAGCCTTACAAGAGAGCTAGATCAACAAAAGTTTTGGTTAGTAGTCTTTGGATATATATACGTAGATATCTCACCCCACTCATTTTGGCAACTCTTCTGATATTGTTCTATTCTTTAACTGCCTTAGTAAATCCTATAATTATTAAGAATGGATTGAATGCTCTTAATGATTTATCATACAAATCATTCTTCTATGTGATTGGACTGTTTTTCACTCAATTAGGTACTGGAGAATTTGTTCAAATTCAAAAACGAGTTGACCCCATTCCAGTCGGAGCTCAGCAATTCCAGCAATTGATTCCTTTAACTATTGCCTTCTTAGCCATCACTGTAATAAGTTGGATATTCAATTCTCTTTCAACAAGAGTAACTGCAAAGATGAATTCTCGAATGCTTCATGACGTAAGAGGTGATCTTTACAGGAAACTAAGTTATTCCGATATGGCTTATTTAAAAAATGAACAATCAGGAAACATAACTGCGAGAGTAACATCAGATACCACAGAACTTGCAACAGGAATACACCTACTTACAATGTTAGGCTCGCAAATTATACTCATCATTGGAGCTTTCACTCTGTTGATGCTACAAAGCTGGGTTATTGGATTAATATCCTTAGCTGCAATTCCAATTGCTTTCATGATGAGTACAGTACTAAGTAAATTTGGCAGAAGAATTGTTCTTAGAATAAGAAGAGCTTTTGGATCTGTTTCTGGTAAAATGGCAGAAGGAATTAGTGGTATAGCAGTGGCTAAATCGTTTAATCGTGAAGAAGAACTAGCTACAGAACTAAGAGAACTAAATCAGAAACACTACAATTTTTCCAAACAATTTGGTATGCTCATGATGTTCATTATGCCGACGATGACAGCATTAAGTTATCTATTATTCATTGTAATAATTTATGCAAGTGGTGGGCTTAATCTTCCACCAGGAGATATTTATTTAGCTGTTAATTTATCACAACAGTTTCTCTTTCCTATAGTAATGCTAGCCATGATATTTCCACAAATGGAAACCGCTTTTGGTGCAATGGATAGAATCATTGATGTTTTCGAAGCTAAACCAGCTGTTGCTGATATTGAAGGAGCTAGAGATTTAATAGAAGGAGATGATAGTGTAAGTTTCCAGAATGTAAGTTTTGCATATGTTGAAGATAATTATGTTGTGAAAAACATTAATTTTACTGCAAAATCTGGAGAACTTATTGCATGTGTCGGGCATACAGGAGCTGGTAAAACAACCCTATTCTCATCTCTCTTAACTAGGTTCTATGATGTTCAAGAAGGATCAATTCTAATAGGTTCTCAAGATATTCGAACTGTCAATCAGTCTTCATTAAGAGAAACAATTGGTCTTGTTACTCAAGAGCCCTTCTTATTTAGTGGGACGGTTATGGAGAATATTCTCTATGGTTCACTTAATGCTACTGAGGAAGATGTGAAAAAGATTAGTAAGATGATTAATGCAGATCAATTCATAGAAGCATTACCTAATGGTTATGATACTAAAGTCGTAGAAGGCGGAAAAAAGCTATCTTCCGGACAACGTCAAATAATAACAATTGCTCGAACTATGTTAGCTAATCCCAGAATCTTAGTTCT
Source organism: Candidatus Heimdallarchaeota archaeon (assembly GCA_019057375.1). Classification (GTDB taxonomy): domain Archaea; phylum Asgardarchaeota; class Heimdallarchaeia; order Heimdallarchaeales; family Heimdallarchaeaceae; genus UBA460. Next base: position 12,644 of record DXJF01000028.1, on the reverse strand, counting down.
TGATGAAGCTACTTCTAGACTAGATGCATATTCTGAAAGTTTAGTTCAAGCTGCTCAAAGAGAATTGTTCAAGGCAAGAACCACTTTTGTAATTGCACATAGACTTTCCACAATTAGAGATGCAAATAGAATAATAGTTCTTGAACAAGGAGAACTAGTAGAAGTTGGTTCTCATGAAGAATTGATGAAGAAGGATGGTGTCTATGCAGACCTCTATAATACCTATTATGTTCATCAAGGTCTTGAAGATATTGAACTCTCTGTAGAAGAACTTGAACCTGAAACCCTAGAAGTTGAACAGCAAAAACCAATGGCTGTACCAACTGGAATGTCAGCTGCTATGTCAGGTCCAGGAAAAGGATCTATGGCTGGAGGAAAACTAGATAAAAAGCAGATTAAGAAGCATCTTCAAGAAATGAAGAAAGATGGAAAAACAGAAGAAGTTAAAGAAATGAAGAAAAAGATGAAACGAAAGGATGGAGGAATGGGTGGTATGGGTCACCCATAATTTACTTCTTTTCTTATTTTTTGAGTAACTTCTGCCAAACTTAATAGACTTATATCTATGGATTTATCATTTTTAGCAATAGGTGCTTCTAGACTTCTTAGAAATTCTGATAAAGCATAAAAGAGATTTAATCCCTCTAAAGATTCTAATTTTATTTTCCTCTTGGAAAGATAGGTTTCCCACATCATTCTTCTGAAATCGTTAAAATTCTTTCTCCATTTCCATATTCCATATCCCCACTCAAAGAAGTTAAATTCCCAAACTGGATTCCCAATCCATGCAGTTTCCCAGTCTAGAATTCCAGTAATTTCCATGTTTTCTTCTGAATCTATCAGGATTCGATCTTCATGAATGTCACCATGAAGAAAAACAGGTGATAAAGCTACAACTTCCTCTAAAACATAAAACCATAAGTCTACGGTATCTTTTGAAAGAAATTCTTTTCCTAATTCTTGACCTTGTTTATTTAGATAATCTTCCAATATCCTATAGGTGGATGAAAGAGATTCCTTCATTGTTGTATGATTTAAGGTTTTAATTTCCCACTCATACAATTTTGGATCAAATAGCCCTCTTTCTTTTATTTTTTGAGGTATAGATTCTAATGGGATATTATGCCAAGAAGCAAAAAGATTTGCGAGATTCTGCAACATTTTAGTAACACTTCTAAAGGGAAGTCCCGATTCAAATTTTGAATAAGCTGTACCTTTTAACCTGGAAACCATCGCAAATTCATAGTAAGAAATAGTATCATCTTTTACTCTTTCAAATAGAATGGGAACGGGAAGATCGTTGAACTCATTAAGAACTTCATATGCTTGGATCTCAACATCAAGCCATTCAACTCCTCTAGGGTCCCGTGGAAAAAGAAATACTTTATCCTCACTAAACAGAATTAATTTGCGCCATCCATCAAAATTTGCTTTGAGATTCTCAGCGTTAATAGACATCCTTTTACAGAAATTTTCTAGTTGTTGATAATTTAAGACTCCATACACTGAGTTATCGATTTCCATAGCTCAAACTGTTGAATAGTTGTTTTAATTGTTTCTCTCAAAAATACTCAAGTTTCTGGTTTCTTCGATAGATTTATTATCGTCTCAATTTCCTAATTGAATAATGAGCAAAGAACCAAGCATAGAGATTCAACCTGAGGAAGAGGATGTAGTTAGTGAAGAAATTCGGAAATTGAATAAGTCTTGGTATACTAATCCTTATTTAATTGTTGCAAGCTTGATTCTTGGTCCTGCAACATTTGTAGGAGCGTTTTTTATAGACTATTATACAGTATGGCATTCTGTAATTCAAGCAATAGTTTTCTTGATATCAGCAGGATTTTTTGTTATACTCCTTTCATATGGGTTTAACCTATTGTGGCTTTACTCCTTAAAGAAGAAGAAAAATGGCGATTATATTATTTTAACAGCTATTCAATTAGGAGTAATTATTCCACTAATAGTAAATGCAGTAAAAATAATTCCATATATATCATTAGAAAAAACTCATGGGTTTTCGATTTTTCTAGCATTGACTATTGTCTACTTCATTGTTGCTGGTATTTTGGGAACAACAACATATCTTACTGTTAGAAAAATAGAACAGCCAATCGACACTAATGATTACATAGTTTATTTAGTAGCTGTAATTCTAGGGATCATTTTCGCTCTAGCTACATATTACGGAGTATTCTTCTTTGATAAATTCTCAATAAATCATGTGTTTGGATGAAATTTTTCTAAAGAAAGTAAGAGTCAAAATGTGTTTGAATATACACAAACAGTTTTTTTAAAGACTTTATTTAATGTAGATTAAATTTATATTCAACAGATGATGAACCATGACTATGAAGAGAAGTTTCTCAAAGGGAATTGTATTTTCAATTATCTTGGTAATGGCGCTTTCTACTGTATCCACACAGTATTCTAATGCTCTCGCAACTCCATCAATTAATGAAAATATCATGCTTACTAAAAATACTAAAGATGTTAGCTACATTCAAACTGAAACAGTTGTTGATAGTTTCAATCAATCTCACTTCTTTATGCAAATGAACTTCCATAATGGAACCTTTGCAATTTTTCATGTCTTTGAGAATATAATTTATGAGCTAGAAAGAGATTATTATTCCTCTGAGCTTTTTGAAGTAAAAGAGCTCAATGGTTCTGTTTCATTATTCTATGCCTATAGAGGTCAAATTTATGGAACAGTGTTGAAAGTGTATAACTGGAACACTGGTAGTTCATCAACAACCACCTTATACACTTCTCATGAGGAATATTACAATATAGGTGTTTTTCAAGACGAGAACAGTTACCATCTTTTGCTTCCTAGAACTATAAATTATGTTGAAACAAGAATTAATCACATAAGACATTTCTTTAATGGAACTGAAATCCTCAAAATTCATAATCTTCCATATCCACTATATAACCTTAGTGAACTTTTAGTAGTTGAGAATCAAGTATTTGCATTTTATCAAAGTTATAATTATAATGCAACATATGAGACCATAACTCTATATCTAGTTGGATTAACGGATTCTGGTCATTTTAATTCTACAGTCTATGAGCTTGATGTAAGATGGTTCAGTGCTCAAATTACTGTAAGTACAGATAAGAAGTTCTATTTAGTTATGATGACTGAAAGAGTTGTTTCTGCAACTAAATTTGGTATCAATGAAACAATTGATGATAACTCTTTTAGGCATATTAATCTTGATGATTATTTCTGGGGGACTTTCGAAATCTTCTCCTATGAAAATTACACATACATTACCTATATAGAATCTGATTTCTTCTATCTTGAATATCCTAATAGTAGCAGAAATTATGATAACACTGCCAAAACTTTTACAGTAATAATGGATGATAACCAAACTCTACAACAGGAAAAAATAGTAATCGATGAATATAGTACAGATTATCCATATGTTTCTTTTAGTTGTTTTATAATGGCTAATGGTTCGTATGCTGGTCATTATTTTTCCAAAATAGAATCAAAGGAAATTGAGGAATACAGATTCATCGATAAATACATTTATTCACTGAAAATCTATACTGATTTAGATGTTTATGTTCCAGTAACGCCTTTATTATTTGCATTAAAAGGATACTCATCTTTCGCTTATTTTTGGATAAAATATTGGTCAGCAATTATTGTCCCATTAGCTTTCCTAGGAATAGTCTATGCAATCTTTCATAAGAGAATAAATCGTTCGATTAGAAAAATGGTCACTTTCTTAACTAGACCTATTGTACCGAATATGGAAAAATGGAAACTCATCCTCTTCAATTTGTGGTTGTTCATTAAAAATTCTTCAAATTTGATTTTTATACTGTGGAAAGCAAACAAGAAAAGACTACTAATAAGTCTCTTAGGCTTAACAATACTCGCTTCAATAATTGTTACAAGTACTACTTTGTTTGATTCGAAAAGAAACACTCTGGTTATGCAGTATGTAGAATCAGCTAATCTTAACCATGATAATGATCTCTCACTTATGTATAATTTCAATTTAATAGAAACTTCTGAATCTGCACAGAATTTTATCAACGAAAATTATACAGAAATGGCTATGAGTGCTATCATGAATCGTATAACAACTTCAACGTCTTTATTTGCAAGTATTATAGCAGGTTATAATTATGCTTATGAATCATATCTTATTTCATACAACTTTTCGAGTGGAGATGATGATCATCTTCCGATTGTTTATTTTGGGGCTCAACAGAACTATAGTTCTGTCATTAATCAACTACTTGTTGAAGGTAGATTGCCTAGTCAGACAAATGAAGTACTGATTTCATCTTATGCTTCAGATTACTATAACATTAAAGTAGATGATGTTTTAGTTGTAAATTCTAGCTCAGATGCTGGATTTGTAGACTTCTCTAAAATGAATCTTACAGTTGTAGGAGTATATTCCGAACCACCCCATTCACTACTTGAGACTATCTGTGAAGCACATAACCTTCCATCAGATCCTATATCAAGTATATCTTATAGCTATTTTCCAACTCTAATTACATTTACACCCTATTATTTAGAAAATTTTGAGAATATTTCGACGTATAGTTTTGATTTGATGGGAAGAGTACAGTTTCAATACGATTTTAGTTCATTTGATCCCAAAGATTTGGAAGTGCTTATAGATGAAATAAACCAAATAAGAGATGATGGTCCTTTTCGATTTGTGTTTGATCAAGATGGAACATGGGAAGTACTAGGAGAACTAGTTTACACATTTTCAGGAATAGGATTTGAAATGCAAACAACACAGTTCTTGATAATATTCCTATCAATCCCTATTCTTTATCTTGCATTGTTCTTGACATTTGAAGTAAATGAGATATTTAGTACAAGTTTTGAGCAAGAAATTAGAATTCTAAGTTCAAAAGGAGTCTCAACGGGAATGATAACTTTCATCTATTCTTCCATGAAATTCTTTGAATCGTTAGTGGCTACATTCCTAGGTTTTGGAGTAAATATGTTGTTACTTCCAGCGCTACTCAAGATCAACAAATTCGTTACATTTGATTCCCCTATCTACTCTCTCAATCTGGTAAGTTTACCAGCTGCAATGAGTGCAACTTTCCTGCTATTGGTTATTATTTCTGTTCCAAGAATCATCACCATTTCTAAAACAAAGAAGAAAGTAGAGAAACCTCCAAGGAAGTTTATTCAGCTAATGAAAAACATCAAATTCCACTATTTTCTAACCATAGGATTTGGAGCTGGATTAACTACACTATCATATTGGTTACTTAGTATATATGCCTTTGATATTGTCTCAGAATCAGGTTCAGCTTTGTTAGTAATTTTCATCTATCTTATGGGAATTGGAGTTATGATTGCTTTGCTAGGAACAGGATTGCTTATCAGAGAAATTCACAAGATTCTCATGATTGCTTTAAGTAAGACTGCTTGGGTTATAAGGAAGAATCTTTTCTCCCTTTCACTTGTTGAGATCAGATCAGATATCAAATTATTCAACAACACTTTCCTAACGTATATAATATTGGTAAGTTTAGTTATACCGTTTGCAATTTCACCGATGCTGATTCAAGATAAAACAAAAGCAGAAGCATATTTCTACGGAGGAAGTGACATCTATATAACTAACTGGGATGACTATAATGCTTCTTTAGCTACTGAACTTCTAGGATATTCAGAAATCGTATCAATAACAAATGTATCTCAGATAAAAGGAAGTTACCATTGGAATAATTTTGAATTCTTTTTATTAAATGATACGGAAGACTATCTTTCCACGGCTTATAAGCCTAAGAAGAACCTGTTTGAAGATTGGGATTCTACAATTGTACAACTAAATAATACAAAAAGAATGTTAGTATCAGAGCCATTTCATAAATATTTAGCAGATGAAGAGGATATTTACTATTTTGTGAGAGAAGGTCCAGTGAATGATACTTTAATTCAATATAACATCGTATCGAATTTCAATTACTTCCCGATAGTTTATGATGAAGGTTCTGATGAACAAAATGATCCATATTTACCCTCAGAAATATACTCTTTGGTAATGACTTTGGAGAGTTTTCTATTGATCGCTGATTTGATAGAAATAAACGAAAGAACATTTGAGAGATTGTTGATTAATATTAAAGATGGAGTGAATCAAGAGGAATTTGCAACAAAACTAAAGACAGATTTGGGACTTGAAGTTCAAACAACAAATGAAATGGCTGATGTAAGACTATTCAATTTAATTCCTTTTTATTCAGTGTTAGTAGCTGAATTTGTATTTGGAATTATAATTTGTATTGCAGCTGTAGTATTTACTTCATTAAGTAATCCTTTGAAGATACTTCAACGAAGAGTTGTCAAACATGATATAATGAAGAAAATTGGCTTGCCAACGAATAGGATTGTCTTTTTATCAGCAATGGAACTGTTTATAGCTTGCATACTACCAGGATTGGCAATAGGAGCTGCAGGAGGATATGGATTACTTCGTCTATTTAGCTGGATATTCATAAGTCCACCATATTCAGGTGGGTTACCATTTAAGACTATAATACCATATCATGTAGGTTTGGTTATTTTCTTAGGAATTCCACTGCTATTCTATTCAATATTCATAGTATCAATGAAGAGGAATTTTGCCAAATATAGACCTAAAAATTTGGAGTGATGAAAGAATGATAACATGTAATGATGTGATAAAAGTTTATTATGATTCTGATACAGAACTTAAAGTTGCAGCGTTAAGAGGAATGGATTTGAAAGTAAAGGAAGGTGAGCTTGTCTCGATCATCGGACCTTCAGGAGCTGGCAAGACCACTCTTGTAAAAATTCTTTCTGGTATAGAACAACCTACTAGTGGAGATGTAATAATTAATGGAAAGGATTTTGGGAAGCTAGATGAATTTGAAAGAAGAGAATTTAGATTTAATCATCTAGGAATTATTAACCAATTCACTAGTGAGAATCTGTTCACACATCTAAGTGTAAGACAGAATCTCTTGATCCCAAAGAAGCTATTTTTCCTACCAAAAGAACAATCTAAGAAAGAGGTTGATGAACTACTAAAAATTCTGAATCTTCAACACGTTGAGCAGAATACAGTTGATAAATTATCAGGTGGTGAAGCAATGAGATTGTCAATGGGAGTTGCTTTAGCTAAAAATCCCACAATTTTACTCGCAGATGAACCTACAGGTCAATTAGATTCGATGAACACGCAAGATATGATAGATACGATCAAGCAAGTCAATCTGGAAATGGGAAAAACGATTCTAGTTGTTACACATGATATTAGATACAGAAATGTTTTCGAGAAAAGTTTTGTTATCAGAGATGGAAAACTTGCAGGTATTGGAAAGGATATTGGTAAAGATGAATTGGAATTTCTTTTACATGCTTCAGAGTTAAACCGAGCCTATTTGGACTCATCAAATTATGTTCGAATTCCTGATGAAATCAAAGCTGTTACTGGTTTAGGTGAAGTTGTAGAATTTGACACCCATCCATCACGAAAAGTAGGGCTTCTTTGGAATCCTGAAAAAATTACTAGGGAAAAAGTCTACGAGATTGTTTCTAGTCCTTTAGATGACTTTGATGAGAAAATAGAACAGGTCTCTTTTGAAGAGGTTGAGAAGCTTCTGAGTAGAGAATTCATCCCACCCGAGAAAGCTAAACCTATTGTTAAAATTGGGAAATTGTCAAAAGGTTACCAATCTAGAGCTGGTTATACAGAAGTGATTTCAAATCTTGATTTAAACATTGATAAAGGAGATTTTGTCTTTATTTCTGGTCCTTCAGGGGTTGGTAAAACCACCCTTCTGAATCTCATCGCTGGATTGATCAAACCAAACAAAGGTTCTATAAAAGTGCAAAATTTCTCCGTAAGTGATTCAAGTGAAAAGCAAGTATCACTCTTTAGATTGAATAATATAGCATATATTACTCAACACAATAATCTGTTCAGTCCTTTGCCGATTAAGGATAATTTTATCCTTCCTAATATATTCTCTAGAAGTAAGAATGATAAGGATTATAGCTTATCCATAGCAAAGGAGTGTTTTATTGATCATAAACTTGATTCTTATCCTGGAGAACTATCTGAAGGGGAAAAACAGAGAGCTGCTCTAGCAACAGCTTTAACGAGAAGGACAAGTGTGATTCTTGCAGATGAACCAACCGCAAATCTGGATACAGACCTTGCACGTTCTATCATGGATTTATTGATGGATATAGTTAGAATCAATAAAGCAACGATTATCACTTGCTCACATGACCTTACACTACTTCGACCTGGTTTTCGACACATTCGTTTGCTAGATGGTAATATTCTAGAAGACAGTAGAGTCACTAAGAACGACCTGAAGGAAATTGTTACAGAATATCTTCAAATCAAGCAAAGTAAGAGAAAACGAAAAACCAAGAAGAAGTGATTTTGCTACTTCCAAAATAGATTCTAAACCTTTTTATAGAACAAAATACATATGAAACTTCAGACTTGTCTTCATTTTGAAGACTAAGTGGGTGAAAAATAAATTGAAAAAAATTGGTATTGTCACAGTGTTATTCTTAATTATAGCACCTATAGCTTTGCAAACTTCTGCTGTAACCGTTCCTGATGGTTTTTATTTCCATCATGAATTAACTGAAGGTGCTGTATTAGAATGGCAGTTAAAAAAGAATGCATTCAACTTTGAAGGCATGGAAGATGTAGATTATGACATAGTGGCTGGAGTTGAATGGGGAGTAGGTTCAGTATTTAAGATAAAACTTACACAAAATCTTAATGATCTTCCGTTAACTAACCCTGAGGAACTTTTCACATATTCTGGAGATTGGGCATTGTTTTATCTTGATGATGTTCTAATAACTGAAAACTCAACAGATATTGAATTCTTTGATTATACTACAGGTCTCCTTTATGGCACATTTGCAGCTGGAATATTTCCATTCATTTTACCATTAACCTATGTATATGGATCAACAAATTCTAGTTTCTTTGAGCTCTTCTATACCGAACTAGAAGCAAATGAAATTTCAGAATCACCTGAACCAGGTGTTACTGTATACTACACAGTAGATCTAACAACAAAGAAATTGGTAGTTAAATCTGGTTTAGATATGAAACTTTCAGAAGGAGGAATTACTGTTTCAGGAGAAGTATCTGTAGATATTGTCTATGATGTCCTAGATGGAGTACTTGAAGAAATCAAAATTTATATGAAAGCAAGTGCAATGGGATTCTCAATAAAATACAACTTCCTCTTACAAAATATCACAAGCCCAGTTAATCTAGATTTTGAATGGGTTTCTGGATTGGTAGCATTCTTTGGAATTGGTGTTTTAGTAGTACTAATGAAAAGAAGGAGATAACCTCTCCTAATTTTTTTATTTTGACAGCCTTAATACGAACATTTTTCATTTGAAATTCTAGTTGAACCATTAGGAACTCTTGAAAGGATATACCTTTGTATTGAAACAGCTTTACAACAGGATGCTGTAAAAATAGTTGGTGCTTTGGGTGTGCTTTGTGGTCTTTTATGGAGACAATTCAGTCTTTATGTGATTAAAAGAACTAGAAGATGCCCATATTGTGGAGATGTCACAAAAAGGAAATACCAATACTGTAGGAACTGTGGGTTGAAAGATGAATCACTTGAGTACAAGAAAGAAGTCAAGAAGAAGGAGAAGGAAGCAAGAATTGTTGTTTCTGAAACCGAATCTCTTACAGAAACCATCCATCAACCAGCTCAACAACCCATAGAGCAACCTCAAGTTGAAGAGAAATTTGACGATACCAATGACAGAAAATATGATAACGACTACAATTTCTAACTTTTTCTCTTTTTCTTTTTATATTTCTTCAACTAATTTTGTGATTTCGTTTCTACAAGGAGCTGGAAAGATTAACAGATTGTTATACTTGGGTTTTGTTAAGCTAGCAATGACATCTGATACCTCAGAAAGTTGTTTCAATTGACCATCTTTCATTTTGATCATAATAGCATTTCTATCAGTTTCTTCATAAGGCGTATAATATCTACTACCAAACTGATCTATATCCCAGCTGACTGTAGGATAACCATGTTTCCTAACAATGAAATTGATTTTATCTGAATTTTCTAAGACCTTAGCAGCCATATCTTCTGTTAATGGAATGCTTTTGAACAAATTCCTACGAAGTATTTCATTTGCTAATTTCTTGATGAAATCATCATTTTGTTCTTTTGCTACAGAATAATGCAATTGTGTATATATCACATCATCAGTTAGTGTCATCAAAGTTTTCCAATTTGGCTTATCTGTAAAATCCTTTAAAAATGGAAGACTAGCTATGTTCTTCCCCTCATCGATTTTCTGAATTAATTGAGAAATGAAAAGTTTTAACATGTACTCATAACATCTAACTGTTTTGTGGAAGTAAACTCTGCTAAACTGCATATACAATGCTAGAACTACTTGCTCTATGGGTTGTACTCCTTTTTCTCTTATAGTGATTGTTCCATCTTTTGTTAATTCCATCATATCAAATAATCTTTCAAGATTGTACATTCCAAATGATACACCAGTTGCAACAGAATCTCTCATTAGATAGTCAAGAGCATCAGCATCTAATTGCGAGTTTATGATTTGATTTTTAAATGGTTTATCATCAACACTTCTCCCCTGAATAAGATTGCCAATCTGCTTTCTATTGTAGCCCTCTTTTTCTAAAATTACAGCAATCTCTGATTCATCGTCAAGTACAATTTGTTCGGAAATATTCTCATGTCTTAGAAATATCCCATACTTATTATTACAATTAGAATTTTCATAATTCTTACATAACATTTTTGTTGTATCTTCAAACATATGAGAAAATGGACCGTGCCCTATGTCATGGATTAAAGCTGTTAAACTTACTTGTTTAATCTCATCTTCAGTCAAGATAGTTGGGTGTTTCTTGTTGAGAAATTGACCTATTCTGTTTGCAACATGATGCGCCCCCAAACTATGCATAAACCTACTGTGAGTTGCTGAAGGATAAGATATTGAAACTCCACCAAGCTGTATAATACGTCTTAATCTTTGGAACTCCCATGTATCAATGATGTCAATTATTACCTTATCATAAATATCAATATACTTGTGAACTTGATCTGCAATGGACCTATAAACAGACATTAGGAAGAATGAGCTGTGAGGGTTCATAACTTTTTGGTATGAACAGACATTTCTGGACAGCTTCTGGACAAATGTTCATATATTTTGCTTCATAGTGTGTTGTGAGAAGAATGAAAATAGCTGTGATAGGAACTGGATATGTTGGTCTGGTTACAGGAACTTGTTTTGCTAGCAAAGGTCATAATGTAATCTGTGTTGATGTTATTGAAGATAAGATAAAGAAAATTAACGAAGGAGTTTCCCCCATTTATGAAGAGGGGCTGGATGAAATGCTTCAAAACATGGTGTCTAAAGGAATCATAAAAGCTACACTTAACATGAGTGAAGCAATTGCAGAATCAGAATTAATCTATATCTGCGTTGGAACACCTACACGAGAAGATGGTGCTTATGATTATACTTTTCTAAGGGATGCTGCGCAGAAAATAGGAGAAGAATTAGGCAAAAACGATCAGTATAAAGTAATTGTTGTAAAAAGTACATGCTCTCCTGGAACAACCGTAAATCTCGTTAAGCCAATATTAGAAGAAACTAGTCAAAAGAACGAAGGAAAGGATTTTGGTTTAGGAATGAACCCTGAATTTCTTAGAGAAGGTGTTGCTATAAGAGATTTTTTGGAACCTGATAGAATAGTAATAGGAGGAATAGATAAAAAATCTCAGGAGATGATTGGAAAATCATACAAAGGCTTTGATAGCCCTATTCTCTATGTTGATCCAACATCTGCAGAAATGATAAAAATCGCTTCAAATTCCTTTTTGGCAATGAAAATCTCTTTTATTAATGAGATAGCAAATATTGCTGAAAAAATTGGGACTGACATAGTAGACATTGCGAAAGGTATAGGTATGGATGACCGAATTTCAGACAAATTCTTAAGAGCAGGACTTGGATATGGTGGGAGTTGTATAACAGGAGATGATTTCATCCTATTAGGAAATTCTACTCCTGAGATTGCTACTTCCAAAGAATTATATCAAAAATATCAATTTAACAACAATATTCAAGCTATATCTTTTGATGGACAAAAATCTATAGTAGAAGAAGTAAAACATTTCACTAAGAGGAAATACAAAGGGAAAATACTAACTTTCTATACAAAAATGGGCAGAAAAATCTCTGTCACAGAGGACCATCCGATGTTAGTGGAAAAGGATGGTGATTTAGAAGTAAAACTAGCTTTTGATATTAAAGAGGGCGATAAACTTCCTGTATTAACTGATTATCCAGTAGATAGAAAAGATAAGTTAAATGTTTATGAGATTGTAAAAGGGAATGTTGAATCTCTTAAATTCAGACCAATCAAACACGATTTAAAAATGTATAAAGAAGCCCTATATCCAATTATAACACCTATACAAGAATCAGATTGGAAAGTTTATGATTTAGTAAGAAGAAACTACTTAAACTTACAATTTTTTGAGTTTTTAATTGAAAATAACCATTTACCTCTTAGCCTAGATGATTATTACATTTATACAACTCAAGG
>DXJF01000027.1 GCA_019057375.1 Candidatus Heimdallarchaeota archaeon | reverse complement strand
TTTTTCTAATTCTTCTTCAGATAATGGTCCAGGATATAAATCATCCTTAAGTTTGACAGTAAAATTAGCACCTACTGGAATATCTTCATAATAATCTACAGATTTTGTAACATTCCATGTAAAAGTACCATTTTTAATCATTTTATCTGAATAATATAATCCTTCTCCATTTTGGGCTGAAATAGTATTAGCCATAAATGCAGAAATCATCAAAACAACTAAACTTAGTTTTAGTACTTTTTTCAATTAATTCACCATTATTAATAAAGGATGAAATACAAACGGTATAAGTTTTTTTAAACTTTGCCTCTCTACCCTTTTTAATATACGAAAAATAGAGAAAGAAAAAAAGAAAATCTAAAGTTTGGACTCAAGTCTTTGTACAATATCTTGATCTTCAAGTTCTTTTGCAATTTCAAGAGCTTTAATGAGATATTCTTTTCCTTTATCCATTTGCGAGGAAATTAAGATGGTACCAATTTTTTCGTAGATTCTCATAGAATCAACTTGGTTATTTAGTCCCTCTAACATTGTTGCAATAGCTTGATAATCAGTTATTGCTTTGTTTCCATCCTTTGCAGCTTTGATGTCAGCTATTATTTCCTTAGTTAATCCTTCATAATAGGGGTTATTCCTCTTAGAAGAAAGCTCTAAACCTTTGTTTGCTATTTTTTGAGACATTTTGGGGTTCTTTTCAGCAGTTCCCAGTGCCAATTGGTAAAACATGTAAATTTGAATATTATAGAAGAAAGAGGCATCTTCTTCTTGTTGAGTAAGAAACTGAATATATTTCTCAAGTTTCTTTTCCAGTTTCTCTGCTCTTTTATCACTTTTACTTTGTAATGCGAGCATTCGGGAACCTAGATAGTTGTAAAATGCATTGCCATAATTTAATTCCTTCTGATAAGAATCACCTATACTCTCATATTGTTTGGAATTTTCAATTAATTCATATTCATCCATTTTAGATACCTTCTGGATATCTAGTAAGGGTTTTATTGCATTTATTTCGATTAAATCTCTTGTAACATATTGTAACTGTTCTTTCTTGATTCTCCTAACAATATCTGTAATTCCTGTAGCAGTATAGATCTCAAAAATCTTCTTTGTTTCAGGGGAATCTGTCAGAGGTTCTATTTTAGGTAGAGATAGGAAGTAGTTCAAAGAATGGCCTTGTTTAAGTAATGTTCTAATTATCTTTAGAGATTTCTCAACTTCTTCTTTTTCTGGCAATTCACTATAATCTGCCAATAATGCTCTAGCATCAGATAGGTTCTGAAAAGCTGTTTGATATTCCTTTCTAATATAATTTATCAAGCCTAATCTGTATTTAATTACACCTTTTGATTTCGTATCTTCACTGCTCTCATAATAGGATAAACTTTCAATATACAAATCATAAGCATGGTCCATTTCAGTTTTAAACATGCAGTTAGCTAATGCAAAAGAGTTCTCCGCAAAATACTCGTCCTCACCTAGCTCTTCAGCTATTTCCCTTGCTTGGCTAAACACAACTGCTGCATCTTTTAAGTCAAAATGAATTAAGTTTTCCCCAAATTTAGATAAACTTAGTAAGTGAAGCTTCTTATCCTCTGACTTTCTTGCCTCACTCACTGACATAAGATAGTATTCTGTTGCATCTTTATGCTTTCCTTGGGCAGTTATGAGAGATGCTATTAGTGATGCAATCTTTGATGTAACATAATGTGCTTCTAAACGTCTTCCCTCATTAAGCAAATTAGCTGCTTCATTTAGCGCATCAGTTTTTTCTCCATCTCGAATTTGAGCTATTAAAGTATCAAACTTTTTCTCTAATTCCTTAGTTTCATCAACTATTTTATCACCATAAGTTATGATAACATCAGATTGAGCAAGGCCAACATCTTGATCTTCAGGCAGTTCTTCTAAACCTTCAAGATCAGACACTACTTCCATGTCTAAACTGAATTCATCCATTTTGTCAAGATCTTCATATTCTTCTTCCTCTAGATCTTTGACACTTCGTTCCTCATCCATCGTTTTCACAATAGTTTGCTATAGCTATAACAAGAATAGATTTCATTCTTATATTTATCCCTAAAAATCTCAAAAAAAGCTATAATAAGTTCAGACAATTATTTAGAATTTTGAAATTTTAATTCGATTCAAATGGAAATCAACTATTTATTTATAAATATTTTAAATTGTTTATAAAATACATATAAACGTTTTATCTTATTAATAACAAGATATTTAAATAGATATACAATATGTTAAAATAGATAATTTGTTTCAAAAGTGAAATTTAATTGCAAAAAAATGAAGATAGTGTGATTAGTTTCGCAAGAATTTTACTGAAGTAATTCTGTGACTTCAAAAATTAGTTTCAAAATTCTTGGAATGATTTGCAAAAACTCTGCATAAATCTATACTTTATGATTACTAAAGTAGTAAATAATGTATATTACTTTGTCTAAAAAAATATACTCAATGAAAAAGAGGATAGAAAAATGAAAAATTGTAAACATGAGTGTCCTGTCTGTAAAGAACAATGGGAATGTGATTTTCCCTATAACTCTGAATATCAACATCTTCAAACTACAATTAGCTTTGGTTATTATTGCAATGCTTGGTGTCCTACTTGTAATTCTGATAAAAGAGATAAGCAAGATGAGTTATTTAGTTACACATCTGAAACAGGATATTTTAAGGGGTTAAATACCTATTCCGTATCTGAAATATGATTAAATAAAAAAGTGATTATATAAATAGAAGACAAGAAGATATTTACTAGTCAAATAGGTCCCATTTTCTGCAACGTCTTCCCCATCGAGCTCTAAGTATTGAGTAGACCAACACTATTTCTTTAATAGATCTTTGATTGTATTTACCCACAAGTCAAGATTCTTGACTTGCCAGGCTAAAGAATCTGGTTCTCCTTCATTGTTTGTAAAGGTTAACTTGAGAAGAGGTTTAGATTTAGTTTTACCTAAATGCCATTTTGGAGTGCTAATTCCATGAATATGGTCAATTAGAATGTGAAAATCTTTTTTGGGAACATACATTCCAAAATATACCTCTTTTTCTGTTAAAAATAGTAATCCCATTCCTCTAGCTTGACCTTTACCTTTTGATTCTTGACCATAATTATTAGCAGAAACAGGACCTAAAAGAATGGATTGATCCCTCATGTTTTCAAGAATAGCGTATTTTCGTTTCTTAAACATATTCTGCTCTCCAGGTTCAAATAATAGAACTAATCTATAAAATTACTCATTTAAAGGAAGTCAAATTTTGAAGAAGATAACTATATTAATGGTCAAGTATACTAGTGAAACAGCAATTTGCGCCAATTCAACCTAAGAATTTCAATCTAGTTGAAGTCTGTCAATCAGGAGGTTGAAGTTGTGTCTGAATGTAAACATGAATGTGAGAAATGTGGAGAGAAGTGGAATTGTAATTTCCCTACCTACTCTGAGCATGAACATTATGAAGAAGCTGTAGAACAAGGGTATTATTGCAATTCATATTGTCCAACTTGTGATTCTGTAAATCGTGAAGAAACAGAAGGAATTTTTGATAAACTTCACGTTTCTGGTTATGTAAAGAAAAAATAACATTTGTTTTTATAGACTAAGAATGAGAACTTATTGATTTGCTAGTCTAGTCTATTAAATCCCACTTCCTGCATCTACTCCCCCATCTAGCTATTAAATCATCATTTCTGCGTATTTCTACAATTTCACAAATGTTAGAACACCCATCACACTCAAAACCAGAAGTTTG
>DXJF01000026.1 GCA_019057375.1 Candidatus Heimdallarchaeota archaeon | reverse complement strand
GCTTATGAAGGATTAGAAGAACTGTTACCAAACAAACGAATCTATATCAACTCCAGATCTGCTTATTTGGGAACTCATCGGTATGCAGGGACTTGGACGGGGGACAATATCTCCAACTGGGCTCATTTACAAATTTCGATTCCTATGTTGTTAAATATGGCTGCTTCTGGTCAATTAATGATAGGTCCAGATATTGGAGGATTTGCAGGAAAACCAGGAGCTGAGCTCCTTATTCGCTGGTATCAAGCTGGATGTCTGTATCCATATTTCAGAAATCATACAATTAACAAGAAGTGCTCTCAAGAACCATGGGCTTTTGGAAAGAAAGCAGAAGAAATTATCAGAAAAACAATTCAATTAAGATATTCCTTGATGCCATATATCTACACAAATGTCAGACAAACTTGCTTAACTGGCATTCCAGTTTTTAGAGCTTTATGGATAGATTACCCAAATGATCCAATAGCTCAAATTGCTGAATGGTCAGAAACCGAATATCTATTTGGAGATAGCTTGCTTTTAGCACCAATTCTTAAGAAAGGTAAAAGGAAACGAGAGATTTATCTTCCTCATGGAAAGTGGTACAGTTTCTGTGGAGAACTTGTTCTTGAAGGTGGTAAAGTACATGAAATTGATGTACCTTTAGATGTGACACCATTGTTTGTTAAGGAAGGTTCAATAATTCCCTTCATTAACGAACCGATTCAACATACAGGGGAGATATACAATTCGAAAATTTCTCTTAGAGTGTATCCAACGGATTCTAAAGCTGAAGGAGAGTTCTATCTAGATGATGGGGATTCTCTTGAATTTTCAAAAGGAGACTATGAGATTGTTAAAATCCAAGGAGAGAAGAAAGCAAAAGACACTTGGTATTTCAATATCAGTCGAGAAGGAAGAAAGAAGAAATATATTGAATTAGGCGAAATAACAATTTTCAGTGAAGAAAAATCTAACTATCTTGTATTTGAAAAATAGAAGCTTAATCAAGATGATTTAACGCTTTACGCCAAGTAAATTTCTTGAAAGCTTCTCCATATTTTGCAAATGCAACTCTTCCAATCATAAGCATTCCTGCAATCTTGAAAGCTCTAACTGGCCATTCACCATAAGCCTCTTCATAAACATCAAAGAATTTCATTATTCTATCCTGTTGGTGAGTTACATCTACATATACACAATTGTCACTAGATGAATCTAAACTTATCATTGGAGTATAAAGACTGATTGGTTTTCTATTAGGAGTTAAGTTGTCCCCATCATCATTATATCTTGCATAAGATATTGCGTCTAGTGTAATGTCATGAGTATATCTATGATCAGGATGTCCAGTACCAATATTATGTGATTTTTCCCAGGTAATAACAATATCTGGTTCAAGCTGTTTAAAAATACGTGCAAGTTTTTTTGCGTTTTCTACAGATGGAAATACACCAGAATCCGGTAAGTCAAGTAATCTGTATTGCGCTCCAACTATTTTCTCTATTCTATTTACATGTCCTTGTCTAATCATGGTTATCTCATCATGTGTTCCCTGCAAAGAAGATGCATTTTCACCATGAGTTAGTAAAATGACATAGACATTATCCCCACGATCGCTGTGATTCATTAGAGTACCAACAGCTCCCGCTTCATCATCAGGATGAGCAAAAACTGCAACAACATTTAGAGGAGTATATTCGTTATTCATTAATTGACAATCAATACAAACCTATTAAAAAACACGCTTTTTACAAAAAATGAAAGTATGGTTTACCAAAAACCAAGAGATTATACGCTCTTTTTCTGTTAAGATTATATACTAGTAATTTTTCTTATTTTTCAGATATCAATGCTAAAGATTCTTGGAATAGACAAAGAAAAATGTATCAAGTGCGAGGAATGCATAGCATCTTGTACTGTCGAATTATTCTCAGTTGAAAGAAAAGACAATATGGAAAAAGAAATACATTTTGAGGATCCATTAAGATTCTGCTTCAGATGCGGACATTGTATAGCTATTTGTCCGACAGAAGCAATACTCTATGAAGGAGCAGATCAGCCATATAATTTTAAAGAAGCCAAGAATCCTTCGCGGTTACTATCTTATGAAGAATTTATGAAATTCTCACGTAGTAGAAGATCAACTAGGATTTTCAAACAACAACTTCTTTCAGAAGAAGAAATTACTCAAATTCTCGAAGCTATGAGATTTTCCCCAAGTGCAAGTAATAGACAAAATCGTTACTACATTGTCCTTTCTAAGAAAGAAGATATTGATTTCTTATCTGACAAAGTTGCTACTTTAATGGTTAGAGCAAGGAAGTATCTAAAATTAAAATACCTTGCAGTTCCATTCACTAGAGGATTATTACGAAAAAGATTACTTAATCCAAAAACAAAAATAAGTTTGGATAGATTTTTTGATAGAAGAAGTAAAGGTGTTGATCAAATCTTTTTCAACGCTCCGTGTGTTATTATCTTACATGCACCACCTTATTCAAGAATGACAGCTTCAGATGCGGGAATTGCTATAACTCATGGGATGCTAGCTGCTCATTCAATGGGTTTGGGAACATGTTGGATTGGTTTTGCTCAAGAATATCTTTGGAGGAGTAAAAAAACAAGAAAACAACTAGGGATACCAAAAAATCACAATGTTCATGGAGTTTTCATAATTGGATATCCTGAACAAGAGTTTCTAAGAGCTCCCCCTCGCCGTGAAATCAACTTGAATTGGAAAAAATAGATTTAGTGAGAGTCTTTTATTCTGGTCTTACCTCTGTTTTTCCTGTTTTAATGTTGAATATATATATGTCTCTTTTTACAGGAATTTGGACGCTTACTTGTTCTAAATCAATTTTATAGAGGAAAAATCTAGAATCTTCTGATGATTCCCAATATCCATCAAACCAAGGAATAGCATTAGCTAAATCTTGTCTTATTTCCTGATCATCAATTAAAATTGCTCTTCCAGCACCTCTAATTGTGCTCAAATCATCCCTATCCTGTGGGTTGATAGCAAATTCAACGTTATCATTAGTTTCAATTTCCTTAATCTTTTTTCTTCCAGCAATGCTAACAAACCAGCATGTATCATTATGATAGATTAAAGCCATTGGTCTTACTTTAGGTTGGTTTCCATCTACAGTCGCTAGATACATAAGAGGTTGAGATTTGAAATAATCAATCACAGTTTCAATTTTCATGAATATATGAGATATTGAACATTAATATGCATTTTTCTTTTGTTCGATGTTAATCCTTTTTAAACTGAAAACTTAGAATCCATTCATGACTGACGAAAGAGAATATCCTGTTCCTATTAAGGAAATTTATTTCCAAGTTAAAGTCACAGATATAGAGAGAGCTAAGAAATTCTATGAAGACATATTCAATTTTGAGATATCTTGGTATATGGGTCCTGAAGCTGGTTGGTGTGAATTTTTCCTTCCTGGTAAGGTTGCAAAGCTAGGGCTGAATCTTGTTGAAAAAGATCATGAATATCTACCCAACTCAGGAGTGCTTACTTTCAATGTCCCAGATCTAAAAGCAATGAAGAAATACTTTGAAAGTAAAAGTATAGAAACAACAGATATTGTTGACATACCTAAGATGGTATCGTATTTCAATATTAAAGACTCAGAAGGAAATTCTATACAGATTATTAGCGAACCTAGTATCAACGAATAAAGATATCTCTCTCATTTTTTTTGTAAAATATTAAATTTTCATCTAGATAACTAGGTCTTTTTATGTATATTTAGCTTTAAAGCTGTGAGAACAGTCTAGACGGCAATATAATTCCGACAAAAATCGAATTACTATCGTATTATTTCCGTACAATTTTCAAATCTAGATGATTATTTTCAAGTTATTCATATTGTCATTATATGTTTTGATAAGTTCCATAGGTCCTTTCACCAGTGATGTAACTAACTCAGCTTTCGTCTTCTTCTCTTCTATAATTTTTGACATATATGCTCCAACAACATAAACTGCTCTTTCCATAACTCCTTTATTTCTAACTAATGCTTCAGCTTCCTCATAAGATAACGACTGCATTTCAGAGAAGATATTATTGATAACATTGATAACCTTCTCAACCTCTTTAGGATCTTCAAGCATTTTGTAATCATATGATCCTGCACTTTTAGATTCTCCCATGTCAGGATTGGGAAAAAGCGATAATGCTTTATACCCCACATAGGTTGCTAATCCCTCAAAATAAAGCAGCCACATTAAATTCTTCTTAAGAACCTCAATTGTTTTAATGTCTAGGTTTGGGCGATGTTTACCAAGTTTCACAGAAAACCCTATGTGATAAATTTCATGTATCATCAGATTAAGTAATTGATTTTCATCTTGAGTCCAAAAATCTGATGAAAGATTTACAACTATATTGGGTTCTTGTACAAATGCATTAGGTTTATACTTTGGTTCAGTTGTATTTGGACCACTTAAGAAAATGAAACTAGCCAAATAAATATTTGTTTCAAATGTAGAATCTGGAGGTAAATATGAACAGATTAATGGAAGACCTTTATCTACAATAATACTCTTCACTTCTGTTATTTTATCTGCAAAACTATAAATAGAATCCTTCTTTCGTTCATCTACTGTCAATTTTTTTAGTTCTTCAATCCTCCTCTTGAACTCCTGAAAGTGTATTGGATATGTTTCAGGTGCCCAGCTTAGAGTTAATTTGTAAGGTTTTTCAGTTTCCCAAAAATGTTCAACATTTTCCAATACTTTTTCTGATTCCAAAAATATCTTCTCAATTGCTGAATCATCGATAAGAATTCTAGATTTTAAGCAAGTCATTTTCATCTACCTTAAATCTATTTAAGAAAGAATCTTGAAGATATAAAAATTCTAGCAGAGATTTTAGATTAATCAGTTCACAGTTATTCATGTTTTATGCTTCATATTTCCCAACTGGAGCGAGTAAAACGACAAATTCGTCTGCTGTATTTAATTCAAACAGTTTATCCAGCTTGTTCTGTTCATAGTATCCTATAGCAACTGTACCAAGGTTAATTGCTTCACAAGCCATGTAGAGACTTTGACATACAATCCCTAAGTCTATTGCTATGAATTTATGCGCAAGAATTGTATAACGCCACTCGGTTCGATAAGGTATTGCTGTCCAAAAGAAGATAACAGGAGCTTTTCCTACAAATTTTTGATTATATACTAAAGTACCTATTTTTTCTTCAGAGTTTTCAATTTGTTTTACGAACATTAATTTGTGTGAAAAAGAGATATAACGATATAAACCTGTTTCTAGTCCTTCTACTCGATTTACAACCAAGTATGTTTCAAAAGGACTTTTTGCTCCAGAGGAAGGAACAGTTCTTCTAACTCCTCTTCCAGATCGTAATACTTCTTTTAAGCCTTGAGTACACCAAAGTAGGAAGGATATATCCTCCAAAGTCAGATATTCGTCTGTATACTTTCTTCTACTCTTTCTAGTGTTTACAGAATCAATAAAAGGAGACTTTCCAATTTTAAACTCCTCAGGTGGAACTAAATCTATAAGTAGAGTTTCTTCAGGATAAGGTTGTTGGTAGAGTGGAAAATCAACTTTTTTTTGTTCATCAGATTCTGGAACCATAGTATTATAATTCTCAGAATCAAAAAAACGTAAAAATTTTCTGTTTTCTTTAATAAATATTTTCTAGAAACTCCGTATATTAATTTTTGTAGAAAAACAAAGGATTATGAGTTGGATAGATTAGAGAAAGTTTATTATCAACAGATTCAACGTTTAGGTGATAAAAATGACATTCTCAATAGTAGCTTATGATCCTGAAAAGAAAGAGTGGGGAGTAGCTGTGCAGTCAAAATTCATTGCAGTTGGAAGCATTGTTCCATTTGCTAAAGCGAATGTAGGTGCGATTGCCACACAAGCATGGGCGAATACAAGTTATGGCCCAAAAGGTTTAGCATTATTGGAACAAGGTATGTCAGCAGAAGAGACGATTAAAATTATCACTCAACATGATGAGAAAAGAGAACAAAGACAAGTTGGTATAGTTGACTCTTTTGGAAACGTTGCTTCATTTACAGGAAAGAAATGCTTTGATTGGGCTGGACATGTGATTGGTGAAAATTATGCATGTCAAGGGAATATACTTGTTTCTGAAGATACTGTTTTAGCAATGTCACATGCTTATAGAGAAACATCTGGTGATCTTGTTGAAAAACTTCTGGCAGCATTAGAAGAAGGACAAGAAGCTGGTGGAGATAGTAGAGGAAAACAGTCAGCTGCAATTCTAATTGTTAAAGAAGAAGGTGCATATGATGGAGGAACAGACAGATACATCAATGTAAGAGTTGATAAGCACGAGCATCCAATTAAAGAACTCCGAAGAGTGTTTGAACTTTATGATCTCTCCCTTTTAAAAAGAGATGACCCAGATGATAAGGTAAAATTATCTGGAGATATCATGAAAACCATCAAGGAAGTTTTGAAGAAGGATGGCTTTTATGATGGTGATATTAACTCCAAATATGATAATATAACTAAGGAATCGCTACAGAAATGGATGCACACTAATAACTTTGAAGTTAAAGAAAGGGAAGACAACTACATGTGGGGATCTGTTTATCGTTTCATTGAGAAAAGAAAAGAGGAAAACAATTGAACCCTTCTTCCCAAATCTAGCATAAAAGAAAAATTGTCAGAAACAGGTTTATTCTTTCTTATTCCTGTTTCTTCTGCTTAAGAAAACTACTAGTAATAATGTTAGTGCTAGAGATCCTAGAGCAGGATAAGGAGTATTTTCAGTATTAGAAGGTGTTGTAGGTTCAGTGGGTTCAGTGGGTTCTTCTGGCGTATAATCATCGTTTGATTCTAAATCTATACCTAATAGATACTCGATTGTGTTATAAACGAGATATTTGTTGTCTCTGTTGGTTAAAGCAAAATCATAGTTAGTCCATACTGTTGAACCAAAGACAGCTATTGATGAATCCCCATTTACTTCTATACCTGCTATAGGTATAATGTCACCACCAACATCATTGTCAATCATATCATAAACTACTGCTGGAGCAGGTGATTCTTCATCAGATTGATAAAAATAATCTTCACCATACATTAGCCAGTGTACATCATCAGAACCAGTTGTTTTGTACAATGAACTTGGGGAGAAATATTGAATTCTTCTAGTCAAGTTCTCTGTAATATAAGCTACTTCTGGATCAAGATTATAATTGCCTGAATAACAATACCAGGCTTTGTAGTATTCTGGATCTGCTGGTGAGGTGTAAAGATTATCATCATTTACCCTTATATCAGAACCAATTGCAGCTAAAAGAGCATTCATAGTTTCAAAATTAACATCCCAAGCAAAATCTCCTCTGCTACTTAGTAGAATATGTCCTCCAGCTTGGTACCAATTAGCTATTGTTGTTATCTCATTCGTTGTGAAATCTGTTGTTGTTATTGGAGCTGTAATAACTAGTAGATCAACGCCTACAAGAGATGTTGAATTAATCTCTGCATCGTTATATACTACTTTGACTACATCTCTATCAAGTGTATCAACGAATGTTTTTGTAAGATCATCTGAAGCATAATCATTTTCGTGGAATCTGTCCACAAGAATTTTTGCAACATCAGGAACCTTAGTTATTATTGGTGGAGTTATTGTAGCCAAGGTGTAATTCCAGACAGCGTCTATTGCACCTATTGCTCGTCCTAATTGTTCTTCAGTAATTGATTTAATTGTTGAATTTGAAATAACTGGACCTGAAACTCCTTCATCAGGATATGCAGCTACTATATCCCAGTAATATGTATAGGCATGAGTTGCGCAATCAATAATAAAATCTGTTGTATTAGAAATGGCTCCAAAATCATAAGGAGTTACGTCGAAACTGCCTAAATTATAGTTAATATCAGATTCATAAGCAGGATGACCAGGCCAGTAGTCATAGGTATGTACAGGAATATTTATGTCTGCAATATAATGTGACATAATACCGAGGAAAAAGAACATGTTATCCCATTCTTCGTTTTGAGCGAAAATCCTAATTTCTCCAACCATTTCAGTAATCTTAAACGGAGCATTGTGTTCCCCGCTTACAGGGTAATAAAGGTGATTTTCCCAATCTTGCAGAACTTGGTCAGGATAGGTACTACCACTAATTACTTCAGGAGAATAGTAACCAAAAGCTTCCTCCCAATTTAAATCTACAATATTAACAGCTTCTCCAGAGATATACTGGTGAGTGAGGATACCCCAACCCTGGACAGTCAAAACATCTTGATTGGTGATAATTAATGGACTTAGCAAGAGTAATGGAATAATCAGTACTGCTAATCTTCTTTTATACATCATATCTGATATAAAAAATAATACATATTATTATTTTTTGGTTAAATGTGTAAAATGAAACCTATTTTATAGGTGAGAGAATTTTCAACATTAATGAGAATTCCAAAACAAGTGCTGGTCTATCCTGTAAAAGAAATAGATAATGGTTGGGAGTATCTTCTGCTTAAGAGAATTGAAAGTATTGGTGGTTTCTGGCAAGGAGTAACAGGAGCCCCTGAAAAAGGAGAAGACCTTTTAGATGCAGCTAAACGTGAATTGCTAGAAGAAACAAGTTATATTCCAAACTTCATTTTTCAGACTGATTTTTCCTATAATATTGTAATAGAAGAAAAATACAACAAGGATTATCCTGAAGGTGTTAAAGAAATTCCGGAATATGTTTTTGTTGCAAAAATCAACCAACCTGATTTACCAAGTATTGATCCAGCAGAACATGATCAATGGAAATGGTGCTCTTTCAAAGAAGCTTTAGAGCTTCTAAAATGGGAAAATAACAAAAAAGCTCTAGAGCATGTAAGAAACATATTAGAAGAAAAATAAACAGAAGTGAGATCTTTACTCTTCACTCTGTTTGAAAGATTTGATTATTTGAATAGCTCTATATCCTGAGTAAATAGAACTCATAAATAGTGCAACAGAACCGAATATTACTGCAGCTAGAGGAGTCAGTAGGAAATAAAATAGAATAATAATTATCAAGCTACTTACCAAAAATCCAGAAAAAAGTCCTAAAGAAGGTATTATCCAACCTTTGAATACATAGATTTCAGTAAGAATACCTATCTTTAGACTTCGTAAGTTTTCATACTCCTCTTTTAAGTTATATCTATTATTCGTGTTTCTTTCAAGAAGTCCTAGTTGCTCTAATCTTTGAAGGTGATATTGAGAATGACTGGCTGATTTAAATCCTAAATCTCTTTGGGTTTCTCTAACTCCAACATCTTTAGCTTTCTTTAGTGCATATACAAATACACGTAAAGATGTTCCAGTTAAAGAAGAGATCATATCTTCATCATTTTTCTTTGTCATTCATATTTCACCAATTTTAAAAGCGTGGGGCGAATAAAGTACTTAAAACTGATATATATTCATCAAAAGCACTTTCTGGTTCAAGAACTGTTGCTCCAATCATGTTAGTATTAGCTTGATAATCTCCTGTCCAAGTAGTTGATTGGAAAAGAATTAAACTCTCCATGTTGACATACAAATAGATTACAGTACTGTTTTCAAGATATAATTCTGTTACCCATTTCATATTAGGTTGCTCTCCTTCTGATACATAGGGTTCAACTCCCCAAATTCCTACTTTTTCAGTATTATTGATTGAATCTAATAATCCTTGACCAATTTCATTCACTTGACTTGTTGAGAGAACAAAGTTGACTTCCTCTATTGGATCAATTGCATACCCTGTAACATCCCATGAGTAAGTAACATTATCACCAACTCTATCAAAAGTTGCACTTATCATTCGACTATTTATCTGAGCAGTTGCATTTCCAATGATTTCTACATGTACTACATTAGATATTAAAGCATATACTGATTCAGCTAATTGTGTAGAGAAAGGTTCTACTTCAGGATTGGGTGTAGTTGGTTCTTGAATACCAAAGTATACTCCAATTCCTACAATTCCTCCAGTTACTACAGCAATTCCGAAACCAATAGCTAGCCATTTAATGAAACTACCTTTTAGGCTTCTTGAGATTGCTTTACTCAATATTTTTTCAGTCATTCATCTTTCACCTAATTTAGAAGTGTGGAGCAAATAGGTTACTTAATACTGTTATATAATCATCAAATGCGCTTTCAGGTATAAGAACATCTGCTCCTAAAAGATTTTGACTATATTGATAGTCATCATGCCATGTTGATGATTTGAAGAGAACTAGTCCATCTAGATCCACAAATAGGAAAATAACAGTATTGTTCTCGAAGTATATTTCAGTTACAAATTTCAAGCTAGCTTGGTATTGTTCAGTTGGGTACGGTTCTTGGCCATATGTTCCAACTCTAGAAGTTTTGTT
>DXJF01000025.1 GCA_019057375.1 Candidatus Heimdallarchaeota archaeon | reverse complement strand
AGTTCATTACGTACTCCCAAAGGTATTTTACATAAGTCTTGAAATCAACTGACACAGATTGCTCTGAACCCACGTTTCCTGCACCGCCACTTCCTGAACTTCCACTAGTTGAACAACTGTCACAACTGCTTGAACAACAATTGTTACAGCTATTAGTACAAGCTTCATCGCAACCACAATCACAAGTGCAACCTGCACACATTTGATTACACATTTGAGATATTGAATAACCTATTGCATAAATTATACCTATACCAATAAGAGCTAATATTCCTAAAATACCCAAAACAATTAAAATAATAAATATAATTCGACGTCTTTTCCTTCTTCTCTTTTGTAGTTTCTCTTCTTCTGTTAAAGGAGGGGGGGCATAATCGTATTCCTGATATTCTGGACCTTGATATTCTGGATGAATAGGTTCCGGAGGTTGATAATCTGGACGAGAAGGCTTTTCTTCAAATGGTTTAGGTTTCGAAGGCTTTTCTTCTTCCATAAAGGTAACTATAGAATTGGATGATAAAAGGATTTTCTAGAAAATTAGTTTAAGATAATGATTTTTCCTCCCCTTTTTAAGCCAATTTAAGGATTATAGTGTAAATACATCTCTGAAAATAATCAGATGAAAGGGACTTATATGAATGAAAATATCGATACTTATACTCAGGTGATACTTGGAACAGTAGTTAAGGATAACACTTTACTCATCTATCCTGTTAGCTTTACTATCGACACTATTTTAGAAGTTTTAATTAGTTATTTTCATAAAAAGGATGATTTTAAGAAAGTAGCTCTAGTTCTTAATAAAACTGAAACTTGGGATCAAATTAGTTCTATTAGTGAGAGTTTTCGAGATGGCATTCTGAATCATATTATATCTACACAATCTGTAGAAAAAAGAAAGAGACTGTATGATGATTCTCAAGTAATTGCTCTAACTCCTCAGTTACTAAAAAATGATATTTTAAGGCAAGTTGTTTCCCCCAAGGATTTTCATGTTTTGCTATTTTTTGATGCTCACCTTTCAAAGGGAAAACATGCTTCTGTTCAGCTAACGGAGATTTTCAGAAAAAACGATGTTTTGATCAGAAACATTGGTTTCACAAGATACATATTTCAAGATACAGATTCCCTGATAGAAGTTTGTGAAAATCTTCTTATTACAAAAATAGAATATATTGAATCTAGTATATTGCCTTATGGTCATTCTTTTTCAGCTCGAGATGATGTTATCACTGTACCTATAAACAAGGAGATGTACAACTTCTGTCTTGAAGTTAATCGATATATTAGAGAATATCAAACCTTTCTCAAAACTAAAGGTGTTGATAAACCCCTAGCTGTAAGAAAGGATTTCAGAAATTTTGTCCAAGGTTTAAAAAACCAATATGGTTATGATGAACAACAAGTACTAATAAGAAAGGCTATTGAGCTCATCAATTTCATATCAATCAAGGAATTGGTTGAAGCTTCAGGTCCAAAATCTGCTTTAGAATACATGGATAAACTGAGAAAAAGGGAGAAAGAGAATAAGAATCAAACAGAGAAAAAAATCAGTAGTTTTGCCCGTACACCTGTTTTTGAAGAAATTTATGAGAATCTAATTGAGTTATCAAAATCAACAATTCATCCTAAATTTAAACGAATAGAACAGCTAATCACACAGATGAAAAATAAGCTGAACTTAAAGAATTTCTACATAATTGCAAATCATAGAAGTATTCTGAAACAACTACCGAAATACTTAGATGAGATTGGTTTAAGAAGCAAAATTCTGCCTAAAAGTCAATCAAAAGAAAGAACAAAACTTAAACAGATTTTTGATTCTGGTGAGATTGATGTAATAATTGCATCTCATTATGTTAAAACCAAAGCTGATTCAATAATCTTTTTCAATACACCCACGAAGTATGAAACATTTTTGGAATCTAGAAATAATCAATCAAAAATCTATTTTCTAATAACTCATAGATCTCAAGAAGAAAGAGTTTTCCACAAATATCGAAATCGAGAAAAATCAGCAGGTAAGATTATTAGAGATGAAAAAGTTCAGCAGAAACTTGTTCAAAATCAACAAGTTATTTTTAACAAAAATGTTGAAGAAAAAATGAATTCTCGTACAAAGGCATTTGTTAATCTAGCTAAATCATTATCAGAAGGAAGAAAAATTCAGTTTGAACAAGAATCTACTCATCAAGAAGAGGATGATAAGAAAGCTATCTATATCCAGTTCTTAACAAATTGCTCTTATCAGGAAGCAATCAGTATTTCTGCTTTATTAGAGAAAAAAAGCATAAAACATGTTAACCAACTCTCTATCAAAGAATTAGTTGAAATCTTTCCACAAGAGAAAGCAGAGGTTATTTTTAACAATCTAGAAGGAAGGAAAAATCTTGTTCCAAATTGATGAAAAAACAGAAGAACGTTGGGAGATTGCTAAAATTCTTTTTCCGTATACAACAATGAAAGCTCCTCAAAAGAAGATCATCCAATCCATCATATCTTCAACTCAACCTCTGCTTATTTCTTCACAGATAGGGGTTGGGAAAACCGCGGCGCTTCTTACTTCTTTATTAGCGTTGAAAAAACCTGATGAGAAAATAGTTGTTTATGTTAGAACTAAAGCACAGATCAACGTATTTCTACGAGAACTTTCCAACATATTTAACCAGATTGTAAAACATTGGGAAACACTTGAACCACATTTTAATAGTTTTCCAATATTTGTACCTTTCCTTGGTAAGAACGAATTATGCCTGAAAGCGAGAAAAGATTATCCAAGTGAGCTTTATACTCACATTTGTAACTTAACAAGATGTACTCTGAAAGCGAAAACACAAAGAGCAACAACAGATGACATTTTAGAATCAGTAAAACGTTTGTATGAATCTTTTTCCAACGTAATCTCGAAAGATGATATACTTACAAGTCTGAATTCTGACAATTATTGTCCTTATTTTTTCTCATATTTCCTTATGCAGAAAGCAGATGTAATAATCACATCCTACCCTTTTTTAGAGAATACTGCTTTATTTACAAGGTTCTTCTATAGTATAGGATCCCGTTTAGAGAAAACACTAATTGGGATTGATGAAGCTCATAACCTCCACAAGCCATTCAATCAGTCTATCTCAAAATCATTTATAGAAAATGCAGCTAAAGAACTTCCCCATCCTATATATAATGAGATTCTCGAGGCAATTGAAAACCAGAATGTTATAAATAACAGCTTTGATGAGTATAAACTAAAATCCTTAGAGGACGAGTTATTTTCTCTCCTTCAGACACAGTTAAGCAGAAATAGTCCCCCAGCATTCTATGCATATTTAGTTTATCACTTTCTGCTTTCCGCTCAAGATAAGATTTTATTATCTGATGGACACAAATTATCCATAGTAAACATTCAATCTTCAGATACTCTCAGGAAATTTAGAGAGACAAAGAGATTAGTTTTGATTTCTGGCAGTTTTGAACCTTTAAGATCATTCCAACAAATTTTCCAGTTATCTAATTCAAAAATGTTAAGAGTTTTTTCTCCAAAGGAGGACATTGAAAGCAAATATTACGTACTTGTAAATCAAAAATTAAATGGGAGATATGACAATAGAACCCACGAATATTTTGTTTTGATTTCAAGCACAATTCAGAATATCTTCGAAGCAATAGATGGTCATACTCTAGTATTTGTCCCTAGTTACAAATACATGGAGGATCTAGTGAATGTTGGAGTTTTAAATGCAGATATTGCTGAAACAAGTGATTTAGATATAACAACTCTCCAAGCAATTGTGGCTAGTTCTGAAGAAAAAAAACTGATACTCTGTGTAACAGGTGGAAAAATAAGTGAAGGAGTAGAATTTTCAGTAGATGGAAGAAGTTTGATAAAAGGAATTATTGTTAGTACTTTACCCTTTCCACCTCCCTCTCAGGAAAATCAAATAATTCACGATGACCTACTAAATCAATTTGGATCTAAAATTGCTAAGGAATTTACTGTGGTTATTCCTATGGTTCAAAGACTTGCTCAGAGTTTTGGAAGAGCTATTCGCAATAAAGGGGACAGAGCTGTTCACATACTTCTAGATCCAAGAGGAACAAGGTTTTCGCAAGAATTCAGTTTTGAGAGACATAGTTCAGTAAAAATTCTCAAAGAAAAAATAAGAGCATTTTTTTGAGATTTGTATACCATCGAATTATTGGATTCAAGTCTTTTAGATAAAACAGATATAAAAGTTAAAAGAAAAAGGAAATTCAAGATTAATCTAAATCAAAATTTCTTGCTGAGATTATTCCCATTACAGTTGTACCTGTATGACAAACAATTGCATTTCCAACCTTAAAAGGTATAATTTGCTTAATCTTAGGTTCTTGAATCTCATCTAACATCTGTCGGAATTGGTCATTTGTTTCACTTGGAACCGTTTCTGCATACCACAATGTAACCTCATCATCTTTTTCGTAAAAATCTGTGAATATGTTAATCAGTTTTCTACAAGTTCTCTCACTTCCAATATCTTTACCTACTGCTTTAAGTGCTCCATCAACTAAAGTGAGAACGGGATATGTATGAAGTAAATCAGCTAAGTAATATTGTATTCTACCCATCCTTCCACTCTGAAAAATATGAGTTAAGTCAGTGACCGTAAGAAGAACTTGAACATCATTATCTCTAAAACCTTCTAGTTGTTTAATAATCTCTTCAAGTAATAACCCATGACGAACTAATTGAGATGCTTTTATTGCAATAGCTCCGAGAAAATATGAGGAACCCTTTGAGTCAAAGATGGTTATTTTTGGGGCATTTTTATTGTTTCTCTTAAACTGTTTAATGACACTTTGTACTACATTTATTGTCCCCGATAAAAGAGTAGAAACATGTATCATCAATAAATGATCGTAATCTAGGTTATCCTCAAGCACATTCAAAACATTTTGTGGAGAGGGCATACTAGTTTTTGCAGATTTTGAATTTGCTATTAATTCATAGAAGGCTGCAGGCGGGGTAGACCCATCATCTATGTACTCTTTTTCGTCAATTATAGCGAATGCGGGAATAATATCAATATCGTACTGTTCTACTAGCTCAGCAGTTAGATTAGATGTTGAATCAGTTATTATTTTGATTTTCACGATAGTTTTTTGAATGGGAGGGATAAAAATGTAATGTCATTATATTCAGAAATAATAACAAGCAACTCTTTGAAGGTTAGAGAATTGAATAAAAAGATAATCCACTTGTTAAAAGCTTCTACAGTAGTAATAGGGTGGAGTTTAACACCGGTAGTTGGGGATTATCTGATTGATCAAAAGGCTCAATTATCACCATATCAGCTAGCTTTTTTTAGATATTTCATTGCAGCTATAGCTTTATTTGTAATTCTACAGTTTCAGAAAGATTTTGAGAACAAACAAATAATATCTTCTTTAAAAAACAAGTGGAAAGCCTACTTGCTAGTTTCAATAACAGCTGCAGGTATGCCCGTCCTATTGTTTGTAGCAGTAAAAAATCCTGCTACTGATGGCTCTTCAGCTTCTTTCTTACTAAATGCCAACATCATTTTAATTCCAATAGTCGCTTTCTTTATATTAAGGGAAAGAATCAGAAAATCATATGCTATAGCTCTATCAATATCATTGGTTGGCCTCTTCTTAGTAATTTTCGATGAAAGTTTGTTTGATATTGGAAATTTTTCTTTAGGAAGTATATCTGGTAATTTGCTTGCTTTTGGTTCAGGTTTCTGTTGGGCGTTGTATACAGTTTTACTCAAAAAATACTTTTCAGAAGATAATCCTTTATTAGTTACTTTCTTAAGCCTTCTAATGGGAAGTTTTTATCTAGTTTTCTTTGCTTTTCTAATTCCTCCAATTGGAATGAGTTTAGATTTCCTAGGAATATTTTTGGTGATTGTAATTGCTGTACTTTCAACATCTTTAGCATATTCTTTCTGGTTGGATATTCTAGGTTACCTTTCAACGACTCAAACAGGGATGATTCAAGCTATGGTTCCACTGTTATCTGTTGTCTGGTCTGTCTCATTTTTAGGAGATTCTATTACATATATCTTTGGAATTGGAGCAGTTCTAATTATCACGAGCATGATCATTGTAGAAACGAGGAGACAAGAACAACCTGAGGTAGAAAATTAATTTGGATAGAGGGAAAGCTTTTTTTTATATGTGTGTACCGTCTATATGTGAAAA
The DNA here is from genome assembly GCA_019057375.1 of Candidatus Heimdallarchaeota archaeon. Lineage (GTDB taxonomy): Archaea > Asgardarchaeota > Heimdallarchaeia > Heimdallarchaeales > Heimdallarchaeaceae > UBA460. Next base: position 9,042 of record DXJF01000025.1, on the reverse strand, counting down.
TATCATGAAAGAGTTTAAAGAAGATATTTGCATTTATAAAGACAATTTCCTAATTGTTCAAACAAAGGAAGTAGTATTCAATAATCCAGTTGTTTTTGTTACTTTCCCAACACCAGGGATCGTAGGACCAATTGTTTCAAGACAAATGATTGAGAACCTAGAATTAGAAGAAATAGGATTTTTCAAATCGGATTCTCTAAGTCCAGTTACTATTTTCATGGACAATATTCTCAAACATCCATATCTCCTGTACGCTAACAAAGAAGGAACTATTTTACTAATAAATATTGACTATCCAGTTCCTCAAGAAGCCTATTTGATTTTGGCAGAAGGGCTGATCAATTGGATTGAGAAGCATGTTAAAGCAGATAAGATAGTCTGTCTTGATGGAATACCTGTAAAACTGAGACCAGAAAAAGCTGTAGTTATAACAGCTGCTGAAAAAGAAGCTGCTGAAGAACTAAAACAATATGGAGCTGAGATGTATGAACATGGAGTAGTTTTAGGTTTATCTGGAGCATTTACAAGTGAAGCCCTACTCAGAGATATAATTGGCATAGTACTTATGACTCCTGCTACTAGCGAACTTCCAGATCCTGAAGCAGCTGTAAACCTAATCAATGTAATTAATAATTATTTCAAATTTAACATTGACACTCAACCACTTCTTGAAGAAGCTGCTAAGATAAAACAACAGTTGGCGATGATCTCTGAAAAGCAACAAGCTATGCAAGGGCCATCATCACCTCCACCAAGAAGATTGAGAGAAGGATATATCTAAGATAAACAGAGGATTCTGTTAATCAACTTAATATCCTATGGTCCGTTAATTTGAGTACTTAATCCCCTTGCTAAAATTTCAGCTAATTAATCCAACCATTATAGATTCTTATTTTGATTTCTTATTTCAAATTACTGATGAGACCTTCATTGGTTCTTTTCATCTGTTTCAGAATGTTTGATAGTATTTGAACAATTTTAGATTTTTTATCCATTGCTATTTGTAATTTCAGCATTTGATCTTCTGATAATTCTCCTAGTGTATCAGAAAGTAATTCTCTTGATAATCGATGAACTGAATTACTTGTAATATTTGGATTTATTTTGTGCAATGAAACAACATACTCTTTCCAAGTTTTTGTATATTCGCTAGTTTTATCTGTACTAGCTTCTCTAATAAATTTAGTAAACAGATTTTTGCTTTTCTTAGGTAAGCGTTTTTTCTTGATTCTACTTTTCATACGACCACGGAGGAACATTCCAGTTCCAGCTAGAACAGCTGCTACAGAACCCCCTGTAATTATTATCCACAGATAATCATCAAGTAATGTTCTAGGCTCAAGAGTGAAGAACAACAACCAATTTGACTCATAATTATCTACAATCGTTTGACCACCTATCTCTCTATGTTCATTGAATTTGATTCTAATTTCTAAATTTACTTCCTCCCAAGCAGAATCATATTCATACGAAGAGATTGTGTTTAAAGTCTGTCCTGTTTGAGTTAGATTTTCACTAATTATTTCAGTATTCGAAAAATGTGTACCTAATTTATAATCTATTTCTAAACTGAAAATACTTACAGCATCAGAGTTAAGTTCAATCAGATTAATTATTATCTCAAACTCATTCAAACCATTTTGGGATTTAACAGAATCAATTTTTACTTTTATCTCAATAATTGTTCCATTAGTAGTATCAAATTTATGAGTCATAGTTGCACCCAACACAAAAGTTGACAATGCAGAGAAAGTTAGAAATGTGATTAAAATAGATAGTAGTAGTTTCTTACCTCTGAATCTCACAAAATAACCAAGGTCTTTTTAGTAGAAAAACTTTTGTCTTAAATATAACATTTTATCAGAAACAAAGTTTATTTTTACTAATTATAATCAAAACATATTTTTCTTTTCTTTCCTTTCTTTTTGATAATTCAGTTTATGGAAAGAAAATGTAGAAGCGTCTTTAACCTCTTTATCCTCTTTGTTTGAATTAGTACCTGAAGAGAGACATGAATAGTATGGTAAATTATACTAATAGGTTATCAGTTCTCTTCTTCATTTAAATAAAACAATGATAATAGAATATCTTTTTATAATTTCCTTCCCTTATAATAATTTGTGATATCTAGAAAGAGAGGTAAACGTAAAGGTCCAGAATTTTTGGAGTCAGCTAGAGAAGAAACACGTTCTGCTGGAAAGTTTTCGTTGATATTTTTAATAAGTTTAGCAGTAACTGGAGCAATTTTTGGATTATTCTTCTTAAGTGATGATATATATTTAATTCTCATTTCTTTATATTTTGTTTTCATTCCTATTTCAGGAATTGAGTTTCTTTTGCTAACTTTTTTTTCTATTAAAAGGTTCATCAAATATAGAAAATTGAAATCTTTACTCAAAAGTATTTATACAAAACAGAATTCAAAGGATAGCAATTTGTAAATTCATTAAAAAATAATGTCTGAGTTAGAGATAGACTTTTATTTTACTCTAAAACTTCTTTGATAAAATGAAAGTTTTTATTACAAGAAGAATTCCTGAATCTGGTTTAGAGATTTTAAGAGAAAATTTCGAAGTTGACGTTTTTGAGGGTGATAGTCCAATATCTCATGAAGAGCTAATAAAAAGAGCAAAAGGATGTGAAGGAATCCTTCCACTTCTTACAGATACAATTGATGCAAACATTATGGATAAAACTGGTATAAAAGCTATAGCTAATTATGCTGTTGGAATTGACAATATTGATGTTTCTGCAGCTACAAAAAGGAAAATCCCTGTAACAAATACTCCAGGTGTATTAACGGATGCAACAGCTGATTTGACATTTGCATTAATCTTGGCTATTTCTAGAAAAATAGTCGAATCAGATAAATATCTTAGAGAAGGAAGATGGAAGGGATGGGATCCTCTTCTACTACTTGGAGGAGATTTTGTTGGAAAAACTCTAGGAATAATAGGCTTTGGAAGAATCGGTAAAGCTGTTGCTCAAAGAGCACAAGGCTTCAACATGAACATCATCTATACAAGTAGATCAAGATACCCTGAAGAAGAGAGTAAAGGAGCAAGATTTGTTTCTTTTGATAAACTTCTCAAAACTTCTGATTATGTAACTATTCATGCTCCTTACACTGAAGAAACCCACCATTTAATATCAGAAAAAGAACTGGATATGATGAAACCAACAGCTTATCTGATTAATACCGCCAGAGGAAAAATGATAGATGAGATTCAACTTATCAGAGCTCTCAAAGAGAAGAAAATTGCTGGAGCGGCTTTGGATGTTTTCTACGATGAACCTAAGATCAATCCTGATTTAATAGAATTGAACAATGTTGTTCTCATCCCTCATCTTGGTTCTGCTAGTTTGGAAACTAGAACCAAGATGGCTATTATAGCTGCTGAAAATTTGGTTGATGCTTTAAAGGGTAACAAACCTAAAAATATAGTCAATCCAGAAGTATACGATTAAAGAGATTTAGTTTCGAACAACTCATTTCTAGTATACTCTCTGTCATTTATTCTGATTTTTGATATTGGAAAATAATAATGATCAACTCTTGTATCAGGATAGAGAGCTACATGAAGCATACCAATGAATTTATCAGCTACAGTAGCACAGAATGGATCTTTTGCTTGAGAATTAGTTCCTATACCCATTTGAATAATTCTTACATCCTCAGTCTTAATCATTTCTTGAATATGATCACCAATAATTTTACCTCCACCAACTACATCAACTAATCTACTATCTTTGAAGACTAAGGTTAATAATTGTGTTAGCTCTTCTGACCATCCAGGAAAAATATTCAAAGTCCCATTCATGATACAGGAATTTTGCTTATATGGTAATTCAAGAGTGATTTCACCAGCAGGTAAATTAGAGAACATACCTGCTGAAGTAACAAAACCTGATTCCCATAACCAATCAATTGGTTCCTTAAATTCTAGGGAGAGATAGCTTCCTGCTATATCAAAAAACTCGAGCTTTCTCGCACCTTGAACTAGACTAAATAATTTTGTTGTTAACCTTTCTATTTCATGTAAATCAACATCTAAAGGACCACCTGGAAAGAAGACATCTACAGGAATTAAAGGAGCTGAAATATGCCTGATTTTATTCTGTTGTAAAGGTATTGCAAGCGAAGGAACATTTGTAAGAGAAAATTCTGTAAGAGTTAAGACGATGTCTGATTCAGATATCTTCTGAGACAACTGTTCATCTTCAGGATCCTTATAATGTTCATAAGTTGGTTTAATAAAATATAACTCTGTTTCACAAGGAGCAATCTCCACTATACATTCATAGAGTTTTTTTGCTAACAAATTCCTTTCAACAATTGATTCTAGAATAGACGTTGGTTTATTAACAAAATCTTCTGGAGTAGGATAATCACTTATTATTAGAAACTTTTCTCCTTCCCTAACTTCCCAAGCCTCCTCTATGAGTCTACGAACAATAGGTCGAATAGATTCCTTGAGGTAGGCTGCCATAGTTCCCGATTGTATATAGTGATTCAACTTTAAAAAAGTTAAGCTAAAGGAAAAGGAGTATTAAGGATACTTGTGAAAACATCTTAACATAGTTTTAGCAAAATTTTTTCTTGAGATACATTTGAAGCAGTCTATGCACGAAGCTTTATCTTGTCCTTTTTCTAAGAGATTAACGAAATCTGGTTCATTAATGAAAGGCTTACTCATTGAAATTAAATTTACAATATTGTTTTCTACCAGAAAATCCATAGTTTGTCTAGTTCTAATTCCAGAAACAAGAATTAATGGGAGATTGGCAACTGCTGATCTAATTTTCTTAGCATGACCGCCCCAAGTAGCTTCAAAGTAACCGCTATCTTCAGCTGCTCTTCCTCTTGATTCACGCATCTTGCGTTCTTGTTCTGGTCCTCCCCCACTCAACTCAGCAAAAGTTAACCCTAGTTCATGGAGTTTCTTGAGAACAATTAGTATATCTTCAACTCTTACTCCTTCTTCAGGCGCAAAATCATCAGTGTTTATCTTGACACCAATAATTGCTTCTTCTCCCAATTGTTTTCTTACTTCTGTGTAAACATCTAAGAGAAGTTTCATTCTATTTTCTAGAGTACCCCCATATTCGTCTTCTCTTTTGTTTATCCTATCAGATAGAAATTGTGAAATGAGATATCCATGAGCTGCATGAATCTGTACTCCATCAAAACCTGCATCGATTGCTAGTTTAGCTGCATTTCCAAAATCTAAAATGATATGTTCAATTTCTTCTAGAGACAATTCCCTAGCTTGTTTATCATCTAGTTCATAAAATGAAGCAGTAGCTCTATCGTTAATAGAGGTATACCCTGCATGGTTAATTTGAGCAATTATTTTTGAACCGTTAGCGTGTACAAGTTTGGTTAATTCCCTCATTCTGGGTAAATGAATTTCTGAACTGAGTCCTGATTGTTTCTCGTGAGCTTTGCCTTTTTCGGTAACATATGAATGACCTTTGATTATCAATCCGATATTACCTTTGGATAATTTATTGTAATGTTCTAAGATTTGATCTGTTAAAATCCCATCATCTTCCGACCAATAAGAAGTAGTAGCTGATCGAACAAACCTGTTTTTAATTTCTAACTTTCCCAAGTTGAAAGAAGTAAATAAAATTGCCATAATATTATTTTTCGCTAGTACTAAAAAAAAGCTTCGGCAAAATCGTTTGACAAAAGTTATAAACTAATCAAATAACAGAAATTATACTCAGAAAGCAGGTAGAATAAAAATGGTTTGTGGTTTAGATTTTGACTATCCAAATTGGTTGTATAGAACTGTAATGATAATTGCTGGAATCGGAATTTTGCTGTTTGTGATCAATGTGTTCATATATTCTTCAAGACAAGACAAAGTAACACTTTGGCTTTTGATAGGAGGAGTAATTCTAGTAGTACCTGCAATAATTGTATTCTTCACAAGAAGTAGTGACTACTAGTTATCTACGTTTGCACCACATTTCGTGCAAAATTTCTTCTTTTCTCTAATTTTCACTCCACAGTGGGGGCAAAACTTAGCTTCAACTTCATCACTATCTACAAGTTCTAGTTCAGGAAGATATTGTGGTTTGACTTCTTGTTCCATAAAGATAGTTTTGGTGTTTGGATCATATTCAGTTCTGATATCAGCTGCTATTAGTAATGCATCAGAACTTAATCTGAAGAATCCAAATGCAACTCCTATGGTTCCACCTATTATGATTATAGCAGCGATGATTAAGGGTGTTAATGTAACATTTATGCCAGAAGTTAATTCTGAGACACTAAAAGAAAGAGGTATCACTGAAAGAAGTGGAACTAATTGGGAGTAGAATAAAAGTTTACTTGCTTTCTTTGGGAACACTCCAATTTCCTTGAGTTGGTTAAATGTTTTAGTAATGTTATAATATGCTATGGTGATCAGAGCAAACGCAAAAATTAGTAGAATTTCTGGGAGATAAATTAATCCTACGCCTGTGATTAAAGGTAGGAAAATCCCTACCAGTTGAAGTACTATCGATATTCTGATCAAATTGCTTGCATTATTTGCAGGCTTAGAGACTCTATGTTCAGCTTTTGCTAGAAGTGTAAAACTTGATGCTAATTGAAAGAAAGAAACAAGATACATTATACCAGAAGCTAATGCAACGAACATTGCAATAAAAGCTATTGAAAGGATGTTCATATGATGTTCTACTAGTTCCATAGCTAGCTGTTCAAGGTATGCAGGATCATTCAACAGTTCAGGAGAAATGCTAAGAATGGAATAGATTAAAGCATAGAATACTCCAATCATAGTTATTATTGAACCAAAGAGAATAATCTGAATGTATCCAAGTCGTTTTGCATGCTGACTCATTTTGTTTTTAACGTTGTAGATAGATGGACCAATCATAATATTGCTATGGATATTTCATTCCTCCTTATTGATTTTATTTCTTCTCAAAGCTCTTTTTTACTTTGTCATATCTTGTCATCTGAAATGGGCAAACACGAATGCAAATTGTGCATGCAAAATTGTTCCCAAAATAAGGAAAGCATTTTTCGTTATCTATGTGTGTAACTCTACCAGAATCATGCTCTATTGCTTCTTCATATATTGCTCCGGGAGGACATGCTTTGATACATTTATTGCACTGCTCACAAAAATCTCTCACCCAGAGATGTTCATTACCCTCATTCAAGGGTAAATTTTCAATATTAGTATATACAGCTGTTAAGCGCAAAGTAGGACCATTAATGGGAGTTATTAGAATCCCTGCTTTACCAAAAGCCCCCATACCTGCTTTTTCTGCCAAACGAGGATATAAAACTATTCCACCAAGAGGGTGAGAAGCATGAGAAGCAAATCCTTTTTTTCTTAGATATCGAGCTATTTTATTCGCAGCTACACCAAGAGCATCGTAAGTTTGCCAGATATTTTTCAAGGCTTTCTTACTAGGTGCTGTACTAATTTTCTCTTTATTCATATTCATAGCTAAGACAATAGCATTTTCATAAGCAACAGCTTTCTTGGAAAATATATACTCCCTAGGGACTTTAGTATAACCTATTCCTGAGATATTGAGAGATTTAATGAAACTTTCCAATTCTTTGAACTCACTTTCTCCAATAGTATTTCTTGGATCTTTTAAATTACCTTCAAGATTATTTATTGCTTGTTTCATATTTTTCATACTAGATAAGATATGAGGCATTGTCTTTGGCGTCAAAGGAACATCAATCCCTTCTCTTTTAGTAAATTCAATTGGTATATCAAAACGTATAGGAGATTTTTCTGAAAAACTAATTGATCCTTCCTTCTCAACCAATGAATTTTCCAATTCAATTATTTTCTCAAAACGAGGTATACCTGTTTTATTAAAGATGAATTTCTTAATTCTCTCAATTACACCCAAATATCTCAATCCTAAAAAAAGCAAGTAAATCAATGCTTTAAGTATTATGGATTTTCTTCTCCTCAGTTGCTACAAATTTTTTGAGCTTTTTCTATTCGTAGACCACAATTGGAACAGAAATCTAGATTTGGTTATTTGATAGATCCTCCAGTGGATTCATAGATTCTTCCTTTGCTTTCCTTTAAGCTGCTTAAGCTAGATTTGAAGAAGAGCATACCTGTAGCAAATGAACCATATAAAAGAATTGTAAATGTTAGAGCTAAAGCTAAAGATAGATTGTTTTTAAGAGGGATATTAATACTGAAAATGATAAGCTCAACTACATAGATTATGAAAAACATTATTCCTGAAATAAATAGTATTGGAGTTGGTTTTTCTGAATATTTCCCTTTAGTATAAAAATCTCTTTCAACATTATAAATTAAGTAGAAACTCAGCATAAACAGGATACCAGAAAATACTCGAATTATATAAGGAAGGGGTAGAATAGAAGCATAAAAAGCTGGCATAAATCTTATAATGAAAACAAAAATTTCTAAAAGAGTAGCTATGATGAGTATTATTGAACTAATATTTATTTTTGAAGCCAATTCTTGATTGAATTTCTTTAATGAGTTGTAGAATGCCCCAAAACAACATAAACCAATCAATAGAAGGCAAAATAGAACTAAGGATATTATGACAAATACAATATATGATTTATACAGAGCTCCAATAGGATATCCTAAAATCCCCAATACAAACCAACAAATGCTAACTACTGAATCAAAAATAATATAGAAAACACTGATGCTTACAAGTACTAAGGAAGTAATACTCAAATTTCTTTTTGCATGGTAAAGCACTGATTTACTATTTTTTGTAACTGTCATGATTCAAATTGATTATTCTGAAAAGTGTTATTTAAACATTCTTTACCAATAATCATCTTTACATTGAGCTCTTGGAATTACATTCTTTTAAGCTAAAAACTTATTAATTCTCTTGTATATATGCCATGTTTTAAGAAAATGATGTGATAATTATGAGTGGTGACGAACCAGCCTATATCGAACCAGCATTACTTACAGATAACCTGAGTAGATATACAAAGGGATTAGTGATTAGTGTTGCATTAATTTTAGTTTCAGCAACAGTATCTAATCT
>DXJF01000024.1 GCA_019057375.1 Candidatus Heimdallarchaeota archaeon | reverse complement strand
GTCTCAGGGTAGAGTAAAACTGAAGAGTGTAAGAACTGGTGGAAAAACAGCTACAGAATATGAAATAGTCAAGAAAAACTATGACATTACTAAGAAAACTTAGCGCACCATAGCGCTCTTTTTTTTTGGCATTATCTTTGGCAGTTTCTGGCTGTCTGCTTTAGCTGTTCTGCATTATAGAGTTCTTTATGCACACATGTAATATATGTGTAATATATATATATATATAAACAGATGAATATATAATCAAATAAGAGAAGATGATGATGAACAAGAGAAGATATTGCACAGGGATGGAGAGTCGGGTGCATAATGGCTGTTCTTTGATTCTGTTAGACCAGAGCCTCAGAGACTGCAGAACTTTATGCCTTCAAGGGTGGTGCGTTATGTTTCGAGAAACCTCTCTTCTGCAGTTCTGCTTACTTACAGCCTCTGTAACTCCATTTTAAAGAGCAAACCTAAGGCAAGATAAAATCTCTTAATATCAAAGTATTAAAGGATACCATAAAATGTCTTAGGTTGCACCTATTGGCTTTAGATATATCCAGAACTCAAGCAAAAGAAATCTATTTCATGAAAAAATCACTTAAAAATAAGAGCATCACTTTTCAGGATCCGGTGCAGAAAAAGAGTGTTTTATTGCTTTTCTACTGAACTATTAATTACATAACTTGTTATGATCTAGGAAGAGTTCTTATGTTGATATCTGTATGTTCTCCAAAAGAAGAGAGAGTCGGAGATAGGTTTTTTTATGTTATGCCTATCTCGACTTCTCTTCCGTTCTCGCAAAGTGATATAAATGACTGAAAGAGAAAGACATTCTATCACAAATAAAGAAAACATAGCAAAAGAACTTTACTCCTTTTTCGAAAAGAATTCTCTATGCGAAAAAAGGAACAAAAAATATCCTTTGCCGATTTCAATAAGAGTAAGAACGATTAGTAGAGAATTATTCAGACAGATTTATCCTGAACAGGCAAAGGAACTGAAGAGCTTTTATGCCTCTCTTCATATTGAAAAGATCACTAGCATCACCATAAGTACAGACACTTTTCCAGGCTACTGGAATGGTTATGGCGCAGGTTTCTGTTTATCAAAATATGGAATAGTTCCACAATAATTTAATAAGTGAAGAGGTGAGAAGTTGAAATGAAAAGTATGAAAAAAGTAAGCATTTTTTTCTTTACTTTACTAGTTATCAATTGCAATACTACTAGTACAATGGGAAACATTCAAAAAATCAGCAACTCACACTCTTCATTACTTTTTGTAGAACATCTACCCATTTTGATTAAAAATGACACAGACTTTTCTCTGTATGGATTTACAGGTAATGGAACGAAAGAAAATCCATATTTAATTCAAAACTTGAGTATAACGACAAATGCTTCTTCGGGTATAGAAATCATTAATACATCAAAATTTTTCATTATAAGAGATTGTTATGTGGACGCAAAGAATTATGGTATATATATATCAAATGTGTCAGCAGAAACCGCAAAAATCATCAATAATACCTGCAGAAATCATATCTATCATGGTATAGCGGTTTATACTTCGAATTACACTACTGTTACAGGAAATATTTGCATGTTCAACTCTTGGCATGGAATTATTGTAGGTGCCTCATATAATCCCAACGTTTCTGATAATTTTTGTTCGAAGAATAATAGAATTGGAATATATCTTTCAGACTGTAATTCAAGTAAAGCAACAAACAACACATGTCAGTATAACTTGCAAGGGGGACTTTTACTTGATAGTTGCAAACGTTCTGTTGTTGATAATAATTCTTGTCATAATAATACGTTAAATGGAGGAATACGACTGGTAGACTCGAATTCATCAAATGTAAATTACAACTATTGTAGTGATAACATTAATAACAATATTTTTGTTATTTACTCAAGTGATGTTAGTATAATTGAGAATTATTGCTTTGCATCAGGAAGGGGGATTTTAGTTTCATCCTCAGAAAACTGTACAGTTGAATCTAATTATTGTTCTACCCTATACACTGGAATCTCAGTTAAAAGAGCTTTGAAAACAAGAGTTTATCAAAATCAGATAGATAAATGTGGTTTCTCATTCTCAGCAGATACAGTTGAAGATCTTCTAACATATGATTTGAGTTCCAATTTGGTTAATGGAAAACCGCTGGGATTTCTAACAAATTTGCTAGACTTTAAAATCAAAAAAATCAATTATGGACAACTGTTTTTAATAAATTGTTCAGAAGGAGTAATTTCTAATCAACTAATAACCGAAACTCAAGTTGCGATAAGTATTTTATACTCGAACAATTTGATAATAAAAGACTCCCAATTGAATTCAAATAATGAAGGGGGAATCCATCTTAAGAATTCCTATAACATTGAAATACTAAATTCTATTAGTAGTTTCAATAAACAGTATGGTTTATTAGCAGAATATTCATCGTATTGTTCTATTGTGTACAATTCTTTTGAGTTAAATTATTTATGGGGAGTAGTTCTGGATTTATACTCAAGGAATAATTCAATACATCATAATTCTTTCATAGAAAATAATCAGTATTTTAACACTGCTCAAGCTAAAGACGATGGTCAAAATAATGTTTGGTACGATGAAGAATCAGAAGAAGGGAATTACTGGACTGACTATTTTGTTGTAGTGGGAAGTTATTATATAGATGGATTTGCAAATGCACAAGACCTTTATCCTCTTTCTGAACCTCCAATCTATAGAAATAATAACATTTACTACTCGTTTCTTTCTTTAGTTGTACTAATCCCACTAATTGTATTTGGTTATTTCAGATTTAGTTCGAAAAGAAAAAGATAGTACATCTGAACAACTTTGTCTTTTTAGTTTTTATTGTATTTCTTGATTCTCTTCTACTGTAAACAAAAACCATTTTATTATGCCAAGCCAAGAAGGAAGGAAAGAGGAATTATCTGATTGACGAACAAGTTATTAGAAACTTAAAGAAATATGTTGAAAGCATCAAAATAACTCCGCTGTTGAGAAAAGTGCCTTAGGATTTGAGTATGGCTTTGATTTAATATGTCGTATGATATCAAATATCGTCTTTTTAGGAATATATATTGATAATTCTTCAATCAAATTAAAGATGTCTCTCATCAGCATAACTGGATCTGGATTTATATCAGTAAATTCTGTGACTTTGAGAGCATTTAAAACATTAATGTCTCTGCTAGTTTTATCAAGAACTGTGTCGTTTTTATCACTATGTTTGATCATAAATCCTTTGTCTTTCAACGCTCTGTTAAGCAGAGTGATGGTGACTTCTGTCTTCAATTCAAACGAAGCTGTATGTAAATCTTTCATTATGCCAGTAAATGCACTTTTAAATCTTAGCTCAGGTTCTATCATTTTATTACGCATTTTTATTTCATCTCTTGCTTTTCTGTTTCCGTCTCTGTTCCCCAGATACTATCAAGATATCTAAAAAATTCTTTTGATGGATCATAAGATGATTCCTTTTGTGCTCTTTTTTTTCTAAGTCTACACAGTAGTTTAGTAATTATTTTGTTCATTATTTCTTCTCCTTTAATATAAACTGTTCTATTATCAAATCTGTTAAATCTGCTATAGCAAATTGACTCATAATGTCGCAACCAAAATCCATCTGACGTTCATCAACAAACACTGAAATTATCTCAAAAAGTTTTTCTTTTTTTATTGTTGTCATTGTTCATTCCTCTTTTCTCATTTTCCTTTTATCTACCAATACAAGAACATGTCTCCAGGTATGATTATAGATAAAATATTTAATCCTTAAGTAATTGAATATTATAAAGTGTCTCATTCTTTGTCGTTTATATTTCATTATTTCTACCTCGCAAATAGTGAAGTACCTCTTTTCTCTATGTGAGCTTTAAATGACTTTGAACCACATGTCTGATAACGGCAAGGTCTTGGTGGAGTAATAAATTGATATGTTCCACAGCCTTTACATTCAAAATAAATTCTTACTTTAGTTTCTGTTTCAGACATTTTATTTCAGCCCTTTTTATCCTTCTTCTCAGCCTTCAGTTTTGCTAATCTTTCTTTAACAATATCTGCAAAAATATCATTTACTTCCGTTCTATTAGTAGAATCTAAATGATTTTGATTTGCTTGTTCAAGTATCTCTTCAGCAGTCTTATCTGGATGGCAAGTAAAACGAATATGAGATCCATCTTTTCCACAAAATGGACAGAAGACTTTCTCACACATACTTGGAAGAGACATAAGAACACCATGGTTATTCCAGTGAGCATATCTTTCCTGAACAATAGGTTTGGAAAGCGTCTCGGCTGATCGTTCTTCACTAGCTTTAATTTTCTGAATTATCTCTTCTATTTCCTCTTTAGAAATCTCTACTTCTGGTTCATCTTCCTCAGACATCTGTTCAACAAAAGATATATCAAGCTCAGACTCCAGAGCAACCTTAACTAGTTTAGGTTTTTTATCTGCTAGTCTCTTAATTCCTGTAACGAACTCACTAGCCTTCTTTTGACTTAAATTCTGAGTCTTAATTTTAGCATAGGTTTTCTTTTGCAACTCTTTATCATCAATAGTGGCTACTCGGGCTATAGTTGTATCATCAACTCTCTCTTCTTCCGGTGTAGCAAGATGGTCAATAATAACCTCTTCATCAGCTGAAATAACTTCCAGCCATCTACTAATCACTCTAGGATGATTATGTATTTTCTTAACGACATTAAATACTCTTTTAGATTGAGTTGATAACTCACCACCTCTTTCAATATCTCTGAGATGGGACTTTAAGTCACGGGACTTCATGAGTATTCCATGTTTTCTAAACAGTTGCATCATAGCTCTTCCTTTCTCGATCATGTTCAAATCTTTTCTATGGATATTTTCTATAAGAGATTCTATTCTTTGTTCCTTGTCATCCACTTTTTTAACAACAGCATAGATTGTTTCCATCTTGGCGAGTTTAGATGCTCTCCAACGTCTCTCACCCGCAATCAATTCATAAGTTCCATCTTCCTTTTCTTTGACAGAAATAGGATTGATTAATCCATGTTCTTTCATCGACTCAGCTAATTCTACTAATTCCTCTTCATCAAAAGTCTCTCTTGGTTGAAAAGGATTAGGAACTATGTTGCTTACATTTAATTCAGTTATTTGCATTTTTATCACTTCTCCTTCTCCTCAGATTTTTTACGGATACTAATAAGTCCTTGTTTTGTAAGAAATAAAATCGTAGCAGACATAGAGATCCTTTTCTTACATGCCATTTCATATACTTCATTTGAAGTGTCTGGATCTAAGTAAGTATAGAATCCTGTTTTTCTAGATGGTTTCTTTGGTAATTTTCTCTCAGTCATCTTGCATCATCAAATCCTCGTCTTGCATCAAATCGCCGAAGAGTTCTTTTTTAAATAGTTTAATAGATTCTTGTTCAGCTATCTGTTCGCATAACTTACAGTATTTGGTGATTTTTTTATTCTCGTCACCAATCGAGTCTTTCAATTTTCTAATTAATTTGTTCATTGGATTGTTCATTGTATGAAAACGAGAGAGAGACAATATATAAAAGCTATCTAACGAGTCCTAATGATGTCCTGAGAGTGTTTCAGCCTTTTTCTGCAATTTCTCATGATATCCTTAAACAGGATCAAAAGAAATACTCTTTTAAGCCGTTCTAAGCCCTCCAAATGAAATCCATGATAAAGTAATAATATATTGCTTTACTTAGCCACAGAAGTCCTGTTTCAAGAATAATGGAACTAGATGAACTTGCTACAACTAATTAAACCTAATAATATTATGTTCACTGAGTGATTCTGAGTGAATTATTTGGAGAAGATTAGTTCCACTGCTAGAATGTAGGTGGAATTATCTTGATGAT
>DXJF01000023.1 GCA_019057375.1 Candidatus Heimdallarchaeota archaeon | reverse complement strand
TTAATATCGTTTTTTGATGTCTTCTTTTTATCTTCGGTTGTAATCTCATCAAACAGTTTTTTAGCATCAATTAAAGTTTGTGTTTCCCATTCCTTAATCTTAAGCGGTGTTTCTTTTTCTTCAAATTGCGAGTATAGATTTTTTATTAATTGAATGATGAATAGAACTATTTCCATTGCGGTTTTCTTTGTTTCTTTTTCGTATTCTTTTAAACTTGGAGCAAACTTTTCTACAAAATTTTGATCTTCTTTTCTTTTTTTATCAATTTTCTTTCTATCCTTTTCAAGCCTTTTTTCATATGATTCAGTCATTTCCATTAACTTTGCTTGGAATCTTTTATTTAATTCATAATCTTCCATTATCTTCGCTCTTATTTCTGGAAACTCCTTTTCTACTTTTTCAGCTTTAGCAAAACGATTTTTAATACTCTTTCTCAATGAAAGATCTGTTACCTCTTCTATGTCAAGTTTATTTTCCCAAAACAGAAGTAAATCAACAGCACTACGTAAGAAATTAGATTGACGATAATACTTTCCATCTTCTAAAACAGAGTTAATTTTTTCATGTTTATCATTAGATAGTCTAAAAGCCACTTTTTGTAAGAGATTGTCTGTTTTGTCTGACATTATTTAATATACTCATTAACAAGTTATAAGCTTTTTTGTCAGACAAAGTTACGACAACCCTTATATTAACTGATTTTCTAATATATTAATAGGTAAAAAAAATGTCATCAACCTTAGCCAGAATAGATAAAGAGCTGTATAATCAGCTTCAAGAATTTTCGTTTAAAAAGCATCGAAACGCTAGGAGTGCAAAAACAGAACTAGAAAAAGCAGTTAAGAAATACCTAGCTGAACAACAGGATCAGGAAAAAGAAGATTAAAGGAAGAAAGAAAAACTGGATTAAATCCAGCTTTTCAATCAATTAATAACACTTTTTCTTGGTTCTTAAAGTTTTAGCATATTTCTTTCTGTTTTCCAAAAAGGAGAGTAACAAATGAAATCTATGCCATTCGATAAAGAAGAGGAAACCTCAATCATTCCTCATTTGAAAGAGACATTTAATCCACCTGAAGTAGCAGAAACTTTACTTTTTAATGGTATTGAGATTCCTGTTTTCCATATTGCTGGACAAAAAGTTCTAGCTCTAAATCAATTTGGTAAAATTGCCTATCCTAAAAATCCAAACTCAATTTACAAAGCTTACTATAGAAATAAAGATGAATTAGAAAATTATGTCATTCTGGACAGATTGTCCAATATTGGACAGAATGTCCAATATAAAAATCTTAAGCTTTTCATAACTTTTCCTGGTATTCTTAAAATTCTCATGCTAATCAAAACTCCTGAAAGATCTCTAATAATGGATTGGGTTGTAAATATTTTATCAATGAAAATGCTCTCCAAAGCTACTTCTCAACCAATTGTTTCTCAAACTACCTCCATTACTCCTATAGATTCTTTAACAATAGTGAATTTGGAAAACCATCAAGTGAGAATTAGAAAGGAAGTAGAAAAATTAAAGGTCAATGATCTCTTCTATAGTGGAGAAATTAATTATTTCCATAACAAACTTGAAGATGTTGAACGAGAGATTAAGGAAATCAAATCAATCAACCAGTTTCAAATTGACAGTCAAAATGGAGCCTCAAAGGTTCCAGAACCTGGAACTATAAGAAAACAAGTAGAAACAATCAAATTTCTAATTAAAGCCGTTGCTCAAAAGGAAGGAGTACATTTTAACCAGGTTTGTAATGAACTCAAAAGAGCTTTCAACATTTATAGATATAGTGCTTTAGATATTAAAAATTACAAAGAAGTTGTTAGCTTGCTGAATAATAGACTGGATAAAACTGAAAAAGCAAAAACAGCTATTTCTAAAAAGGATTCTACTTTAGACACTTGGGTTAAACAAGCAAAAGAAGGATTGGGGGATTGTAAGTGATAAAGGATAAGGAAAAGATAGATAGTAACGAGATTAAAGGGGGCGGTTTGAAAAGTACCCCTATTCCTATTCTTGTTTATTCTCGAGCTAGTACCAATAACCAAGAATCAGGAATCAGCACACAAATAGATGTTATTACTAAGAAAATAGAATCTTTAGGTTTTAGATCTATTATCAAGACCTTTATTGATGAAGGTGTTTCAGGAGACATTTCACCTGAAGAGCGGCCAGCTTTTAAAGAACTACTGAAATTTACAAAAGACTTCAACCTGCAGAATTCTAGTGGTCCTATTAAAGAAGTCTGGGTACAAACTCGGGATCGTATAGCTAGAGATGTAGATTATCTAGGTTATACTGCTATTTTGCTTAGGAAACTGTGTGTTGAAATTCTTTCTACTGAAGATGATGATTCTAATCTTAAGAAAAGGATCTATGATGTTATGGGAGAGGAAGAATTAAGAAAAACTAGATTGAAAAGCGAGCAGGGGATAGAAAGAAGGCTTAAAGATGAAAAAGTAATGTCTCGAGCTCCTTATGGTTATAAAATAATTGAAGGTAAATTAGTTGTTGATGAAGAGCTTAGATCTTTAATCATTGAAATTTTTCGTATGTTTGATAATAATTATTCTTATTCCAGAATTAGTCATAAATTCAAGATTCCTACTAGTACATTATCCTATATGGTAAGAAATCCAATTTATCGAACAGGGGAATATCTCTTCAGGGGGAAGGTAGCTTACAGAGTTGAACCAATAATAGGAACACTGGAGGATGAGGATAATTAGCTCTAACAATAATTTTGATAAATTAGCAACCATTGCTACTGATTATCATATAGAACAAGCAGTACAGAAAAAAGACAAAATAAAGGAATTTATCAAGGTAATTAGTTTCTTGAGACAGCTTTTCGAAATAAATAAAGTTATCAAAAATAACCATTCTATTATTTTTCAACATCATGCAACTGGATTAAAGATCATTTGCCATTATCCACCGAGATTAATTCCTTATGAACAACTCTTACAGATACTAGACCAACTCACATCAGATGAAGCAAGTAGACAGGCTTCTAATAAGGGGGTCTTTTCATGATATCTGCTGTTTCAAGTTCTCCTTTCGAAAATCTGGAGTAAACAAGAAGGTGGTGTCCTTTGCAGTGTTTTGTAATAGACTTTAATCTGTAAATACATCACTTATTTCTGCTATCCATTCTGCAGATTGATGTTTAAAGTAAGTCTCATAAAGCTCTGAATATAATCCTTTTTTAATCATAAGACTCTCATGATTCCCTTCTTCAACTATTTTACCTTGATCAAGAACTATGATTCTGTCTGAATCCTTTATAAACATGTATAACTTTATGTTAATGTTACAGATGAAGGACATTATTGAACAGGTTGATATAGAGAGATTATACCAACATATCTTGAATGTTGAGGGAATTAAACATCCAATATTGGCACAAAAAAAATTGGATGAAACAGCAGATTATATAAAAAATAAGTTCATGAAATATGGATTACAAGTTCAAGAACAAGTATTAAAAATTGAAGATTTTGATCAGTCTTTTAGAAATATTGAAGGATATTTTGAAAATAGTTCTGGTCCAGAAGTATTGATTACTAGTCATTATGATACGGTCATAAATGCACCTGGAGCAAATGATAATGGATCTGCTATTGCAATAATGCTGGAAGCAGCTAGAATTTTAGCGAAAGAAAAGGAAACTAACAATATTCGTTTTGTAAGTTTTACTTTAGAAGAATTTAATCCTTCAAGAGAATTAAAACAGCTAAAGTTGGCACAGGAATTAGAATTAATGGATGAGAGTTATAGGTTTTTAACTTATCATACACAAAAAATGTATAAAGAGTGTTCTAATTTCGTTTATAGAAATGTAGCAAAGGGAAGAACATTAGCAGAGTCATGGGAACTTGCATTAAAAGAGATTATGAATGAGCTTACAGATCAAGAGAAGAAGTATTTTGAATTTATAAGTCAGCTATATTCTAAGGACACTTATACCTCTTGGATAGGAAAGGCAGCAATGGTTGGGAGCAGTGAATGGGTTGCAAAAGCTATGAGAGATAAGAGAGAAATAATTGGCGTTATAAATAATGAAACTGTAGGCTATACCGCAAAAAGAAAAAACTCTCAAATTTATCCACCATTAATGCATCCAATTCTATTTCCCAGCTACAAAGTTAATCAGTTTAAAGCAATTGGTAATTTCATCACAGTAGTGAGTGATAAAAAATCAAAAATGCTAGCAAAATCATTCAGCAAACAATGTAAAAATGATTCCATTCAACTACCTTATATAAGAATAAGAATACCATTGAGTTTTGAAACAATAGCTAAGAGATTTTTTGATCTATTGAGATCAGATCATGCACCTTTTTGGCTTGAAGGAATTCCTGCATTAATGATAACTGATTCAGCAAATTTCAGATATCCATTTTACCATACAGAAGCAGATACAATTGATAAGCTAGACTTTGATTTCATTAAAAAAGTATGTCAAGTGACAATAGCTACTGCAATAGATTCTGCAAAAAACATAAAATTCGGTAATCTAAGTTAATTTTATAAAGGTCGGTATTCTAATTGTATAGATGTTCATACTACAGAAATATTCTAAAACTTGCAGTTTTTGTAATAGACTTTTAATCGGTAAATACCTCACTTATTTCTGCTATCCATTCTGCAGATTGGTGTTTAAAGTAAGTCTCATAAAGCTCTGAATATAATCCTTCTTTAATCATAAGACTCTCATGATTCCCTTCTTCAACTATTTTACCTTGATCAAGAACTATGATTCTGTCTGAATTCTTTATAGTTGTTAAACGATGAGCTATTACAATAGAAGTTCTGTCAGCTAGAAGCTTGTCAAGAGCTTCTTGAATTAAACTCTCAGTATAAGCATCAACTGCAGCTGTAGCTTCATCCAAAATTAATATCTTAGGATCGGTTAGTAGTGTTCTAGCAAATGAAACCATCTGACGCTGACCTGCTGAAAGTCCTTTACCTCGTTCTCCTAATTCAGTCTCTAAACCATCAGGTAATGCATCAATGAATTCTTGAGCTGAAACTATATTGATAACTTCTTGAACTTGTGATAAGCTTGCTTCAGGATTTCCGTATCTAATATTATCTAGAACAGTTCCACTAAACAGAAAAACATCTTGACTTACTAAGCCTATCTGTGATCTTAAATTATGCAAGTCATAATCTCGAATATCAACACCATCAATTTTAATGGAACCTTTGAAGATATCATAAAATCTCATCAATAGGGAAGCAATAGTTGTCTTCCCTGCCCCTGTATGACCCACCACAGCGATAGATTCTCCAGGTTGAATCTTAAGATTGATATCTTTCAATACGGATTCTCCTTGAACATATTGATGATAAACATTTTCGAAAGTGATTTGTCCATGCAACTCTTTACTGACTGGATTAGCTGGATTAGTGATTTCCTTTTTAGCATCAACTATACTGAAAATACGTTCCATAGCTACGAAACCACTTTGGATGACTGAAAACTGTGATGCTACTCTTACAAGAGGATATAAGAATCTATTGAGAAGTAGGAGGAACAATAAAATAACATCTGACGAAGCTAAACTTCCAAAAAATAACCAACTACCGTAGAGAGTAATTCCAAACACTCCAATAGTACTTATGCCATCCATCAAAGGCCAGATTCCCATCACCGCAAAAGCTCTTTTTTTTGCGTGATAGAAGGTTGCTTGATTTATCACTTCAAATTCTTCTTTAGATTTTTTTTCTCTTCCAAATGCTTTAGCTACTGAAATTCCCGCTACACTCTCTTGGAAAGAAGCATTTACTTCTCCAATTGCTGCTCTCCATTTTCCAGTGGTTAATCTTGTTATTCTTCTGAAGAAAAAAGCAACAATAAAGACAAAAGGAGCCATTCCAAGTGTAATAAATGTCAGTCTCCAATTTACAACGAACATCCATATCAGTACTGCAAATAATATGAAGAAATTAGCTACAAACTGTGAAACAACGTTGATCATATCATTCAGTTCTTGGGAATCATTTGTTATTCTGCTCAATATTTGACCTGTTGACTGCGTGTCAAAATACATCAAATCATGTTCTTGTAAACTCTCATAGGTTTCCATTTGAATGCGTTTGATTATCCTTTGTGAAACAATGGTTACAATAATCCCTAGAAGTACTTGGGCTAACCATAAAAATAATGATAGAAGAACATATCCAATTGCATAAGGGTAAACAGCTCTCCACAAGTTTATTTGAAATTTCCATAAGAAAAGTGATGTTGGCATAAAATCAATTGCTTGAGGGAAAGGTTTGTTTCTATCTGCCAAAGCTTCAAAAGCACTTTGAACCATAGACGGTGGGAGGATAGTAACAACAGCTGTTGCTAAAATACCTACTATTATAAAGAGAAGATATTTTTTGTATACTTTCAGATATCTCCAAAATCGTTTTAATAGTTCAATATCTGCATATTGTCTATCATATGATTTTTTGAATTCATCTTCTTCTGACATACTAGTTCTCCTCCATTGTTGTCATTGGTGGAAGCTCAGAAAACCTTTCAAACAATCTTCTGTAGTCGATATTTCTTAGAATAAGTTCATCATGGGATCCGCTGTCCTTAAGTAAACCATTTCTCAAAACTATGATTAGGTCAGCATGCTTAATTGTGGCTAACCTGTGTGTGATAATAAAGGTAGTTCGATTTTTTAATACATTAGCTATTGCTGTTTGGATTTTTCTTTCCGTTTCTGCATCTATGGCACTGCTTGCATCATCAAGAATTAAAAATGAAGGATCAACTAGCAATGCTCTAGCAATTGCAATTCTTTGTTTTTGTCCCCCCGAAAGAGTAACCCCTCTCTCTCCGATAATTGTATCATATCCTTTTTCAAAACTCATTATGAATTCGTGAGCTTGTGCTAATTCAGAAACTTCTTCTATTTCTTCCTTTGTTGCATTTGGTTTTCCATAGGCTATATTGTCCCTAATTGATTTACTGAACAGAAATACTTCTTGTTCAATAACACCTATGTGATCTCTGAGATCAGATAGAAGCATGTCCTTAATATTAACTCCATCAATGAATATACTCCCTTGTGTGGGATCATAAAGTCTCATTAGTAATTTTATTAGTGTGGATTTGCCTGATCCTGGATTACCAATGATTGCTACAGTGGATCCTCCAGGAACTTCTAGGTTGATATTGCTCAGCGCCTTTTTTCTACTACTTCCTTCATTATAAGAGAACGAGAGATTCATGAAACTGATCGTTCCTTCTTTACTTTGCCATTCTATAGGTGATGAAGACTCTGGGACATACTCCTCTCTCTCTTTCATTTCAAAAATTCTTTTTGCAGCTGCCATTCCTATTTGAAATTGTGTAATCGCCCAACCAAATTGCCAAGTAGGCATCATTAAAGTCATCATTAGAAAGACATAGGTAATCAAATTACCAAGAGTTAAATCTCCGTTAATTACCTCATATGATCCCCATAAGAAACTGAAAGCGATAATCAACACTGTTATCACAACTGCATAATAACGTGCACTAAGAATTCCTCTTCGAGTATTTATGTCTCGTAATTTATCTGTTTCATCATCAAACTCATTTATCTCTTTCTCTTCTTTCACAAAAGCTCGAATCACTCTGATTCCTGTAACACTTTCTTGCAATCTGGCATTCAAAAGACTATTTTGTTCCATTTGAGCTTTAGAAATTGGACGCAATTTTTTATTATAATCATAAATTGCTATGACATAGAAAGGCAGAGCTGCTACTAGAAGAAGTGTTAATTTTGGGCTGATCCAAATCATTAGAGAAACCGAAAAGAGGAGTGTAAAAGATGCTTCAAATAGAAATTTTATTCCAGGAGAAATGAAAATGTTCATCTGACGTGTATCATATGTAGCTCTTGCCATCACATCTCCTATTCTAATTCTATCGTGAAATTCTTGACTTTTCTCAAGCATATTTTCATAGAATTCTTCAG
This sequence comes from Candidatus Heimdallarchaeota archaeon, assembly GCA_019057375.1. Taxonomy (GTDB): domain Archaea; phylum Asgardarchaeota; class Heimdallarchaeia; order Heimdallarchaeales; family Heimdallarchaeaceae; genus UBA460. Next base: position 2,686 of record DXJF01000023.1, on the reverse strand, counting down.
TAACATTCTTGGTAATTTTATGAGCTAAAACCTCATTTGCATAACTCTGTGTGAAATCTGCAACTGCTCTGATTACTCCCGCTCCTACGATAAATAAAGCAATACTCACTATTGCTTTAAATGAGCTATTTTCACTAGCTAGTTCATTAAAAATATTTCCTATAAATAATGGTGTTATAGAGACGGTTCCAATAAATACTAAGAGAAATGCTAGCAATATTGTGGATAGTAATTTCTCTTTTAGTAGATGTTTCAGAAACCAGCTTTTATAACCCATTTTTTTCACTAACTTTCAAATCTCTGCTTCTTTACAAATAAAATTTATTTTTATAATTTTGTTAAGTAACAGCTTTAAAAGTTATTTCCAATTGTAAAAGGACACTCTATCTCTCATTTAGTGGAAATATCTTTTACAATTTTACCATCACTCATATATAGTTGCCTATCAGCTAAAGTGGCTGATTTTATGTCATGAGTAACATAAATTAGTGTTTTATTTCGATTTTTACTCAGGTCTATGAGTAATTTTAGAACTTTTTCTCCTGTTATAGAATCTAGATTTCCTGTGGGTTCATCTGCAAGTAGTAATTTTGGATTGTTAGCTAAAGCTCTTGCTATTGCAACTCTTTGTTGTTCCCCTCCAGATAGTTGATCAGGATTATGTGATCTTCTCTCAATAAGATCAACACATTCTAACAATTCCTCAACTCTCTTTTTACGATCTTCTTTTTCTAACTTAGCTAGAATTAAAGGCATTTCAATATTTTTTTCAGCATTAATTTCCTCTAGTAAGTTAAAATTTTGGAAAATATATCCTATGGTATCTCTTCGAAGAAAGCTTAGTTCTTTATCATTCATTGAACTTAATTTCTTCCGGTTAATGCTAATTGATCCAGAATCAACATAGTCCAAAGCTCCAATAACATTCAATAGTGTCGTTTTACCGCTTCCTGAAGCTCCAACAATTGAAACTATTTCCCCCAAACTTAAAGAAAGTGACACGTTATTTAGAGCTTGAACCTCAATCTCACCCATTTGATAACTTTTTGATGCCTTCTTAACGTCAACAAAGATTTTTTTTGTGGTCTTCTTCTTTCGAGGTTTACTCTTCTTTTTGTCACTCATTCACTAACTTCTCCCGAGTTGCTATTTCTATTTATCTATAGGAAATCTTTCTCTCATTATTTTTATCTCATTTTTCCATGCTTGTTCCAAATCAACATCAAGCAGAATACAGAGTTGTAAGAACAATGAAAAAGCTTGGGCAAATTCCCTCGGCAATTCTTTTTCATTAGGTTTTGAATGACCCCCTTCTTCTTTATACTCTGATCTGAATAATAGATGTTTTCCAATTTCACTTAATTCCTCGTACAAATGGATAAGAACATCATTTGGCGAATATTTGAACCAGTTTCTTTCCTTTAGAAAATTATATATTTCTTTTTGTATTTTATGTAGTTCCATCAAAACCAACCATTATGCTGCATATTTCTTTAGATTTCTTTTCGAAATTCTAGTTTTACATATCGGACATTCTTGTTTTATCTTCATCCATTGTTCTAAATGATCATCATGAGCAACATTGTTACAAGTTGGGCATTCCTTCACATTATCGCCCTTCTTAATTAATCCTTGACAAACCATACATTTTTGATGCAACAGTCTACAATTACTGCATGGTTCAGTTGAAGATTTTATTACATGTCCACAATTAAGGCAATAATTTTTACCCTTTGGTAATACTATTTTGCCAACTCTTTCAAAATAAGCTGAAGTTAAAACTCCTTTATAATAACCATGGGAGATTAGCTGGCATAACAACTTAAACAAATCTAAAGTTTCCATTCCAACAGAATTTGCAATTGTTGCTAACTTAATCCTTTTTCTTCTTGATTTTTCAATCTCATTTACAACTCTAGAGTAAATTTCACCTAGTTCGTTCAACTGTTTATTTGGTAGGAATTTTTGGCTTGAAACTATTGTTACAGTACTTCCACGTAAAGATATATTCATCAGACCAGAACCTGTTAATTCGTAAACAATGTTCTTTGATGCAACAAGTGTTTTTTCCCAGAATTTCATTATATTCCTAAATGAAACTCTAGAGTTCGAAATAATATAACCAAAAATTTCCTGATAATGAATTGGAAGGTCATCTAATTGAATCAAAGGCGGAAATATAGGAATTTCTTCAGGCTCAAGTTTATTTCCAGTGATATTACCTTTGATTAATCCCTTTCCATAAAAACCATACATTCTTTCTTTAGCATGATTTTTGTCTATTCCTAATGCGTCTTCGATATCTTTGGTAGTGATATATGTTTTTGCAATTATCATACCCAGTACAATTTTTTCCCATCTTTCAAGGGATCCTTCTTGAGCTCTGCTATACCTTTTGAGGCTATCTACATAAATTGTAGCACCCTTTAATGTACAAGTAACAAATCCCTCTAGATATAGATTCATTACACCATCTAAGACCTCATCAACTTTTCTATTCATTAGAGTAGCAAGTTTCCTGAGAGGAATTTTCTCTTGAGTAGATAATAAGCCAAACAATGCTTCGTAATTGAAAAAAGATAAAGCAGCCATTTCTTCTATTGTTTGATTTGGTTGTGTATCAGGAATGATAACTGGTACTATCTTATTTTTCTCATTAAATATAAATTGAAACGTACCCCTTGCA
>DXJF01000022.1 GCA_019057375.1 Candidatus Heimdallarchaeota archaeon | reverse complement strand
TAAATCCTGCAGTAGTGGAGATTCCTGAGTCAAGAGAATAGCTTCGTGGTTCGATATAATCTGGTTGTTTTAGATCAAATGCTATTTTGTCTTCAGATTTCTTAAGATATACTTTGAGTTCAGCTCTTTTAAATCTTACAAATCCTACTCGATCACCTTTATTCAGAATTGTAGATGTTGAAGTGATTTGAACTATTTTTTTTCCCTCTCGCTCAGCAGTATCCTTGATATTAGTTATATGAAAATCAAAAACAATAAATCTAGCTTCTTTTACTCTGGTTTTATACCAAGTATAAATCATTGCAATTACTGAAAGCAATGGTGATACAATTATAGCTGCTTCTACGGGTGTTATAGACATTTAATAACCTTTTTACTATAATTTTAACTTCGGTAATATATAATTATAACCTAATGAGTTATGGTGAAATAAGGTAATTTTCCGAATGAGTTTTACTAAATCTATATGTCACATATAGCAATCATTTTTTGAGCATCTATATTTCACAAATAAATCTTACCGAAACCAGGAGCCACAGCATTCGGTAAGAAAATATATGAAACATCTTTGTTTAATAAGAAAATGCTTTTTTCTGAACTTGGCTGTGGACAATTATTATAAAGAGTTTGGCCTAAGTCTAAGCAATTATTGAAGGATGAGAGAATAAATGAAAAAAAGCATTTCCAAGAAACTACCTCAATGGACTATTGAGGAATTACAATCTATAGATAAACAATTCTATAAAGCATCTAAAATTGAAGAAGAAGCCAAACAACACAAAGAAAAATATGATTATGATCTCTCAATAAGGAGAGCTCAAGAAGCTTTTGAACTTTACATTAAGACAATACTACAATTAATAACAAAAACATATCCAAAAGGTAAAAGTGGTCACAGGTTAAATGAAGATCTCCAAAAAATCAAGAAACAACTGGAAATAATACTTAAAAAATATCATCTTAATACTACTGATGTAGTAAGATTAATTATCGCAAGTAATGTTCTTTACCAATGGCGAATTCCTTCCTTCTATGGATACGAAGTGAATGAAGAAGTTTCTGTTTCAGAGATTTTTACAGAAAAAGAAGCTGATTTAGCTCTAAATTATGCAAATAAAGCTTACTTTTTGTGCAATATTGTTAAACAATATTTTAACAGTTCTATGTCCTCATAATCTTCCAGTACCTGCAGCATTTCAGCTATCAAATTTATAGCAATTATTTTCTCCTGGATAGAAAATAGTTTCATCATTATGTTACTCAATAAAATTATTTAAACCACTCATTTTACGTTTTTGTCGGAAAATGATAAAAAAAGGAGAAAAAATTATAAACTAATTGCTCCATTTAAGTCACAGATAGCGAAAGTAACTTCATCAAAGGTCATTCCATTGTCACTGTAATATTGCAGCCAACCAGGTTCTGTTCCGAATGGCACATCCCATGTTGTATCAATCCAACACCATGAAGTACCAGTTCCGAAATCCCATAAAGAACAGGTAGGATATTGATTCCAAAAAGCTTCTATGTCATCAATTCTTACTAGAAATGTCGCATGATAAAAACCACCAGAGAATTCTGGATTATCAGCATCATGAAATAATGCTAGAGCAGTTTCAAATCCATTAGATTCTAAATAAGCCGCACAAAGCATTGCTTGGTCTTCACAGTCTCCTAAGGTTCGAAAAGCTGTCTCAACAGGGAATTTAACATAGTCATAAGCAAAGAATTCTTGGAATGTTGTTATATCCGTATCATCTTCATAAGCAATTTCATCTATACACCACTGAACAGCAGTATTGATATCAACTAAATCATCTCTACCAGCAGGAAAATGTCCAAGACTCCAAGTAGGAGGCCATGGATAGAAAACAGTATAAAAAATTTCCCAAGCCATATACTCAGTTTGACTTCCATACTTCAAACATTCTGAAAGAGCATTAGATACTTCAGGGAACCAATAACCTTCCAAACAATCATGTCTAGAATCATGTAAAACAATATCTCGACAAAATCTTGTAAATTCATACCAATAACTAGCAGCATTATACGCATTCACTAAATAGTAATCATAAAAGTAATATCTTCTAACTGCTTCGGCAAAAATCATATATTGAGCAGGTAAAGTCATACCCTTAATCCATTGAGCTAATGTATCCCATTGTTGAGACAAAAGATTATATTCTGTTTCTAACACTAAATATTCTGCTTCAAGTTGAGAATACATAATATCGAGTTGATTATAAGTTGCTAACAATGTATTATAATCTATCAAAAGGTTGTCAAAGTCATTTTGTAATGCAACCAAAGTCTCTGTCAATATACCATATTCTACCAACATTTCGTTATAAATTATTATAAAAGCATCAAATTCTGCTATTAACAGTTCATAATTGTTTTGCAATACATTATGTTCTGCCAATAATGTATCATAATTACTAAGCAGTATGTTGTAACTTGCCTCTAAAGTCGCATAAGCTATTACCATGGTGTCAATTTCTTCCTGTAAGTCACTATTTTCTATCACTAAATTATCATAAGCTGTTATCAACAAATTATAATTTATCAATACTGCAGCATAAAGGCCATCTAAGGCTTCGTATTCGCTTAGTAGCATATTGTAGCTTGTTAAAAGATTATCATATTCAACTTGAAGTGAATTGTAGTCCGATTGTAATTCTTCATGAGCTAATATTAGGGCATTATGATTTATCATTAAATCATCATAGTCTATTTGTAAATCTCCAAGTTCAGTCTCCAAAATGTTAAAAGCTATTAACAATGCATTATAGTCTGCAAATAAAACATTATAAGCAATTACAAGCACGTCGTGTTCTGCTATTAATAGATTATAGTTATCTTCTAATATGATGTATTCCTCTAATAATAAATTATATTCAACAATCATTGTATTGTAATCAAACAACAAAGTATTATAAGTCCCCACTAACACACCATAAGCTTCTTGTAACTCAGTATGTTCCATGACTAATGTTTCATAATTTTCTATCACCATATTATAATTTACCAATAATGCAGAGTAGGTTTCATTTAATATATTATAATCTAACAGTAGTTTATCGAAGAGTTCATCAAGAGTAACATTTCCTTCAATTAGTATGTCATACTTTTCCTGCAACTCAGTATAATTTCCTTCCAAATTATTGTAATCTACTAAGAGATCACTATATTCTCCATTCAATTCTTGAAATTCTGATAGTAGAGTATCATATTGTGCTTGATTATTTTGCGGAATGAAATAACCAGTAAGTACTCCTAAACTTAAAAAAACAACTATCAATGAACTTCCAATAACTATATTTTTATTCATTTAACTCTCATCCTCTTTATGATTATTCGTTAAACTAAGAGATATGAAGGTTTTAAACTTTCTCAAAACAGGAACAAAATGGTAAAAGTGGGAAATGGAAATATCAGTTTCTATATATTACATATAAACAATCTTTTTTGTCCTTTTATATGTCAAATAAAATGATGTTTGTATGTCAAATAAAAAAATTGAACAGGATTCTGCAACTTTTTAAAAGGTATATATGTTCCTGCAGTAAGATCGTTTAATTTTTTGCAGTTTCTTAGAACCTCTTAACTAGAATCATTAATGAAAATATAAACACAAATATTACAAAAGGATTCATCATTCTAATACTATTGTTAGCTCGCCAAAATACTTATTCTTGCATGGGACACAATAACCTTCTGGTTTTTTAGTTTGACATCTTCCACAAATTGGTTGCTTACATTTAATACATAGTTTTGAGAATTTATTTGTTCTACATCTATAACATTTGAGTGTAATTTCTAATTTCTTACTTTTGATTTTTTCTGAGTCGATTTTAGTAGGTAGAATTGGAAAGATTCCTTTTTTCTCCTTTTGTAATTTCTTACTAACTTGAGAAGGTAATTTTGAAGGATCTAATTTCTTTTTTTACTTTGATTTGACATTTTTATCAATAATGTGATTAGTTTAGGATATAATAACAATAGGTAATACATAATTATTTTTTCAGTAAAGCCTTTAAAACTATTAAATCTCAGAAAATCAATTTACTAAAGGAGAGAAAATTATAAAGGACAGCGTAATACATTCTTTACTTAGTAAAGAATCTTATATTTTTAACCTCAAGCTGTAAAACTATGTTCTGTTTCAAAAATGCATTTAGATTTTTTCAAAGAAAATCTCAAAGCCTAAAAATAATTATGGAGGATTATAATATAGTAAAAGTTAAGTATTTCGAATTTTCTTGAATATTAATAACTATGACTATGAGTCTTTGTCTGAAAGAATTAGAGAAATTGTCATTTCCATTCTATTTACAGAAATTGTTAGAGGAAAGGATAAAAAAAACAGTTTTTTCAGAAAGTCTCTTTGATTCTTTTAACGAAAAAATTGAGAATAAAATCAATGAATACTTAAATTCTGATTTTGCCAATAGTTACAATATAAATCGATCCGATATGCCAAATATAAGAGATATTAATAGTTTAAAGGAAGTTTCAAATGAGTCATCTTTATATTTTCGTCAGGCATTAGAAATGTTCAAAGCTTCCCAGAACATGAATAGAAATCATAAAAATTCCAGCCCTCTAGTTGAATATTATGGATATCTGCAGTGCTTAAAAGGTATTATTTCAACTTATCTAGATACAGAAAAAACAAAATTCTTCAGTTATCATGGTTTAAAAACTGTAAAAAATAATGATTCTTACTGTCAAACTGAAATTAAACCATTTGGTGTGTTTCCAGCTTTTCTTTTGATATTTGATAAACAGAACATGTTAATAAAAGAAATGTTATCAAAAGATTATAAGCCTACAATAGAACAACTGCTTCAAGATCCCTATTTTCTAGAAGTTAAAAGACCATTTGAAGACCCAACAAAATCTATCATTGTTAGTTGGATGTTATCTTCGATAGTTAGATATAAACCGAACAACTGGGAAAGAATCTGTTTGGGAAAAGAAGATGATATAATACTTCAAATAAGAGAATTTAGAAAAAATACGTTACCAAAATGTATTTTCAGAATAATTGATGAAACAATAAATCTAAAATTTTACTATTGATTTCAAGATTGAAGTCCCTTAACTTTAGAATACTATATCTAATAAGATAAAGGAACTATTTGAGAATGGTTTATTATAGATTTTACAATATAAAGTTATTTCGCATTCATTGAGAGATATTTAAATATGCTAGAATGTATTTAGGGCTTTGCTTCTTCTGGATGGAGAATATAATTGTTTAGATGAATTATGAAAACTAAGTATATTTTGTTCTTTTGATGAATATTCATACTACCAAAAAAGATTCTTAACTGCTTTCGGAAACGCACTCCTGCGAAATTCTTGAATTTTGGTTATTAATTCATCTTCTTCTCCAGCACATATCTCTTGCCAAACCTTTAGTTTGTATCTTACTAACGATGAAAGCATCCAGGATATAATAAGAACAGCAGGAACGCTATTATTATTGATTAAATCCTTAATTGATGGTTTATAATTTTCTTTTAGATATTCTTCCATTTCTATATGATTTGTTTCTTCATCATGAAATGTCTGTCTTATAAGCAACGCAAGAAAAACACCTGGTTTTATTTCTGCCTTTATGTAATTTTCTGGATTGTCGATCTTAACAGCTATTCTATCCTTTCTTTAGTAAATCTCTCACCCGTTTTTTCATCAATTGCATTAATCTCTAGAACTTCTTTTTTCTATTGCGTATAAATAATTGCTCCATTTAAATCACAGATTGCTATAATTACATTGTCATACATATCATTTGTTATCCATTTATCTCGATAATACTTTATCCACCCAGGTTCAGTACCAAAAGGAACATTCCAAGTTGGGTCTAACCAGCACCATGTGCGCCCTTCATATGGATCCATATCTCCAAGATTCCATAAATCAGCCGAATATAATTTATGATAAGATATAGTATCCTCAACATGAACTAAAAGTACAGCGTGCTGAAAAACTCCTTCAAAATTAGGGTTTTCAGCATCATGAACTCCTGCTAAAGCTGTTTCATATCCTCTCGATTCTAAATAGGCTGCACATAATATTGCTTGATCTTCGCAATCACCCATTGTTCTGAAAGCTGTTTCAACTGGAAATTTAGCATAGTCCCCACTATATGGTTCTTGACCCAAAATTATTTTTGCATCGCTTTCATAATTAATTTTATCAATACACCATTGAACCACAACATTTATGTCATTCAAAGCATTACCTGAACCCGTTGCACACCAATAAGGAAGCCAGTCATAATACGTATTATAAAAAATATCCCAAGCCAAAAACTCTGTTCGATTACCATATATCAAGTAATCTTCAAGAGCATTAGATACTTCTAAGAACCAATAACTGTCCGAAAGTATACCAGAATAGCTCTGAGAACTATGTAAGACTATATCTCGATAAAATCTTCTCATCTCTGCATAATACCCTGATTTATTTCCTCTACTCCATGTATCTTTAACATAGAAATCCTCATAATAATATCTTCTAACAGTCTCAGCAAAAACCATATATTGCGCAGGTAAAATCATTTGACTAGTATTTTCCGTTACTACAATATCATAACGCAGCAGCTCATAATAAGCATTTAAAAGCTCCATATATATGTTGTAAAGACTATCGTAATCTATCTCTGACCCATTATAATCTATTGTTAGACTACTATATTTACTCGCAATGGAATCGTCAACAGCACTAAGAATCTCACATTTTTCTGTAAGCCACCTATGTTTCTCTTCCATTTCTATAAGCTGCTCTTTCTTATCTTTCTCATCTTTCTCAATAAAATAACCAATATGTACAAGCGCAACAAATGCACCAATAATAATAATTTTTAATATAATTCCTATTATTTTCCCTATTATTTTCTTTTTATTCAGTCTTTTTCGCCTCTTTCATATCATTAAACTCTCATCCTCTTTATGATTATTCGCTAAACTAAGGGATATATATCATTTAAACTTTCTCGAAACAGGAGCAAAATGGTAAAAGTGGGAAATGGAAATACTATTTTCAAGACATGGATTTGAAACTGTGTCTATAAACCTTACCAACTAAATATTTTCTTGTTCTTCTTAGAATCGCTTAACTAGAATCATTAATGAAAATATATAAACACAAATATTACAGAAACTATTTAATAATGAGAATTCAAGTCAACTGCTCCATATTTTTTAAATAATGAATTAAATGCTTCTGGTATTTTTACATCATGAAATTTTTGTAAATCAATACTCATTTTGTCATATTTTCCACTAAGCAAATTTTGCCAAAGAGCTGGTCTATATCTTACTAACATAGAAAGCATCCATGAAGCAATGAATGTTTTAGGAAGATTTTCATAAGGACTTCTTAATAACTCTTCAAATAGCTCCTCTAATGAATGTTTATATTTTTTATCAAAATATTTATCCATCGTATATTCAAATCTATTATTCCCCATGTCATCTCCATGATCATAAACATCTGAAAATCTTATAAGAAGAGCCGGAAACACACCAGATTTTTTAATTTCAGCTCTGATGTATACGTCCTCATCTGTATAATCTGCCTTCAATCCATGATGTTCAAAACGATACTCTTTATCAAAATCTAATTCAAGTATAATTGATCCCTTAACAGCTTGAAGTAATGAATAATATTCCACAAGAGGTCTTGTATTTTGAGATTGAAGTTAGAAAAAGTCCAAAAACCTGTGCTTGAAATACGGGATGTTAGAGTTGTAGGAGATAAAAAAATAGGTAAGAGAGGTACTTCTTGTGAAATCAATATTCGAATCATGAATTATGGAGAAAAAACTGCATTAATAGATATTGAAGCAGAATTCAATCCAATTATCGAGTTTGATGTTCCATGGGATTCTGATGTTCCTTATTCATATTTTCGTGATTATGACCCAACATATGATGAAAATAAAAGAACATCGAATGACTTAAAAATAAATGCAGGGGATGATATTAACTATTCTCCTATTTTTGTATATCCAAGACTACATTATTATAAATGGGATAGAGGAAAATTTATTCTGAAAATTACTCTTCACAATCCTGAAGTTAAAGGACAAACACTTGAACTTGAGCGTGAAATTTATAGACCTGATTCTGGTTTTCTTCATCATACAATGTCATTATTAGACGAAGATTTTGATGAAGATGGAGAACCAACATTTCTTGAATATTCAAAAGATACTGTTTCATCTGAGTAGGGATAATATGAGTTTCTTTCATCATTATAAACTGAAATCTCCTTCTTCTCTTTAACATGGAACAGAAACAGAGCAAGTATTCCAATTACAAGTTAGGAAAGATAGATATTGAGACAGAGAAAGCCTTTCTAGCTATAATTGATGGTTTTACTGACAATTCTCTCTGGATACCCAAATCTGTTATTGATTCTGCAACCAAACTCATTAAACAATGGTTCATTGACCAGAAGGATAAGGAACTGAAAGATTTTATGAGACCGAAGAAACAATCAGGATTAGAAGATTTCATGTAAGACATTATATGAATTTTAAGAAGAATTATTTCAGACTTGTATTATGAATTAAGTGGTGCTGAAAGACCTAGTTTGACAGAGTTTTATAAATTCAGGAGGTAAAACTAATAAACAGTTTTATGGCTTGGGAAGAACATGACCAAACCAATCAATTTGGAACCATTGATTTCCGTTTATACAATTCTTTCTGTCTCCTAGATCTTTCAGCTACGCCTTTTTACTTAAGTCAATGGCTTGACTTAGTAAGAGACTGTAGTCTCAATATAGTAATGAACAGTTTGATATTTAAACTCGAAGAAATCTCTTAATTCGTTTACTATACAAAACTCTATAGATTGGATTAAGAATTTCTGAGTATATCTAATTAAAAACAAGAAGTACGAAGCTAACTAACTCAGATTGTGGAAGTGAAAGTAAAGTTTGATTTCTCGGAAACTATCAGAGATAGTGGAGCATCAATTTCCAGATATATAATAAAAAGAAGAAGAATTCTGAGAGTGATTAATTATCAATTAGATTATAGCACTTTGTTTTAAAATCCAGATAATTTCATTAAAACCCACATCCACAATATTTTTAACAACATTGAGAGACTGGTGGACTTGGTTAATAATGGAAATATTCGGGAAATATGGTAAAGAAGATTTAGCTATTCTTTACATAGCTAAACAAGAAGGTAAAATCGTAGAATTTGTTGAAAGTCTACAACCTCCTATTCCTAGAGAAGAAAAATGGGTTCTGGTTATTTCAACCATGTATGGGTGTCCTATTGGTTGTTTAATGTGCGATGCTGGGGAGTACTATCACGGTAAAATTTCTACAGAAGGAATGCTTGAAGAGATTGACTTCATGATCAAGAAACGTTTCCCGAATGGAAAAATACCAATTCCTAAATTCAAAATTCAATTTGCTCGAATGGGAGAACCTTCATTAAATAAAAACGTTCTAGAAGTTTTAAAATTACTCCCAGAAAAATATGAAGCTCCAGGATTAATGCCTTGTCTAAGTACCATTGCTCCAAACAAAGGTGCAGATTTCCTTGATGAACTAATTGAACTGAAGAATCACTTTTATCCTAATGGTAATTTCCAACTACAATTCTCAATTCATTCCACAGATCAAGAAGAAAGAGAAAAATGGATGACTACAAATATCTGGGATCTGGGGGAAATTGCAAAATTTGGTGAAAAATGGTACACAAAGGGAGATAGGAAAATAACACTCAACTTTGCAGTGGCTGAAGATTCTAAGATCAATCCCGAAATAGTCGCTCATATTTTTGATCCAGAAAAGTATTGGATCAAGTTGACCCCAATTAACCCTACTAGCAAAGCTATGGATAATAAACTCCAGAGTGGGATTACTGTAGAAAATACAGAAATCTTCCCATTAGTTAAAGAGTTCAGAAAACTAGGTTTTAGTGCTGCCATCAGTATTGGTGAATGGGAAGAGAATGATATTGGTACCAATTGTGGTCAATTTGCAACACAGTACACTAATGGTAAAGTGAGTATAAGAGAATCATATACCACTACAGAATATGCTCTAAGCGATTAATAGAAAAATATAAGAATTATTTTTGAACTAACCCAACCTTATCAAGAACATTAGCATAAATAAATGCAGTTTCTTTCATAGATTCATATCGTCCAGAAGCTCCATGATGCCCAGCTCCCATATTTGTCTTGAGTAGTAAATCGTTGTTATCAGTCTTAAGTGTTCTAAGCTTAGCAACAAATTTAGCTGGTTCCCAAAAAGCAACTCGAGGATCATTTAACCCAGAAGTTACAAGTAAATGTGGATAATCGATTGGTTTTACTTGGTCATATGGAGAATAGGAAAGCATGTATTCAAAGTATTCCTTATCTCTTGGGTCCCCCCATTCTTTCCATTCTTGAGCTGTTAGTGGAATACTTGCATCCAGCATTGTATTTACAACATCTACAAAAGGTACTCTAGCAACAACGAAGTGGAACAAATCAGGACGCATTGTAACTGCACCCCCAACTAATAATCCCCCTGCACTAGCACCAGCAATAACTAGTTGTTTTTTGGTGGTAACATTGTTTTCTATCAGATGTTCTGCAGTATCTATGAAATCATTGAAGGTGTTTTTCTTTTTCAGTAATTTACCGTCTTCATACCATGGCCTACCTAGTAATCCACTTCCTCTGACATGAGCGATTACATATATCACTCCTCGCTCAATTAAACTAACAGCTGTTGGAGAGAAATAAGGATCAACTGATACACCATAAGAGCCATATCCATAGAGAAATGTTGGAGCAGGAGTACTAATGTTCTTCTTATGAACAATTGAAATAGGAACTTTAACTCCATCACGTGCTGTAATGTATTTTCTTTCTGTAACAAAATCTTCTTTTTTATAATCCTTAATTTCGTCTTGTTTCTTTAATATTAATTTTCTTTCATTTACATTGTAATCATATACTGATTTAGGAGTTATTAGTGAAGTATAAACTAATCTAAGATAATCAGAAGAATATTCAAAATTATCACCATCCCAAACACCATACACTGTTTCAGGCATCGCTATTGTGTGATTATTTTCGCTATTCCTTTCATAAAAAATGTCTACTTTAGCTAAACCTGCTTCTCTTTTATATATAATTAGAAAATCCTCAAAAGCCTCTGTCCACATGAGACGTACATCTTTATTATGAGGAATAATTTCTTCCCAGTTCTCCATTTTAAAATCTTTAACGTTTGATCTCATTAATTTAAAATTGGTTGAATCATCTGAATTTGTAACAATGTAGAAATATCCATCTTTGTGTGTAAGATGATATTCATGTTTCTCTTCTCTTGGAAAGAATATTTGGAAATCACCCAGAGGGTCAGATAAATCCAGATATCTTATTTCAGAACTTATTGTTGATTCTGAATTCATAAAGAGATATTTATTGTCCTTGCTTTTCCAAACAGAAACACGTCTCTCTATATCCTTCTCCTCAAAGATTACTGGATCATCTTTTGATGAAGAACCAAATATGTGTCTTTTTAGTGCATAGGGTCTCTGTGCATCATCTCGTACATTATAGTAAATAGTATTATCATCCGCCCATTCAAAATTCCAACCTATGTTTTCAATTCCAGTAGTGGTAGTTTCTTCTGTTTCTAGATTTTTAATCTGGATAAAGAATTTCTCATAACCTGTGTTATCTATGGAATAAGCTAGCATTTTCTGGTTTGGGCTTATTTTTAATGTTCTAAGCTTGTAGTACTCATAATCTTTGGCTAATTCATTTATATCAAGGAGTATTTCTTCGTCATTTTCTAAACTTGAATGCTTACGACAATAGATTTTGTACTCCTTCCCTTTCTCATCTCTATCATAGTAATAATAGTCTTTGAATTTGTACGGAACACTTTCGTCATCTTCCTTAATTCTATTTTTCATCTCATGGAACAGTTCATCTGTGAAAGTATCAAGATGCTTAGTTTTCTCTTTAGTATAATCATTTTCAACTGTTAAATAATCAATAACTTCTTGATTTTCTTTAAATCTGAGCCAGAAATAAACGTCTTCAATTTTCTGTCCATGAATTTCAGTTATTTTCAGCTCTTTTTTAGCAACTGGGGGATGAAGTGGATCACTCATAACTTAAATTAAATAGAATTCTATAAAAAAATTTACTAAAAGCAAAAGAAAATGATATAATACTGAGTTTTGTTGGATTATATCCTACCATATACTAGCGATTACTAGCGATTTTGTATAAGCGGTTCATTATAAGTATCGAATATAGACTATACTTATCGGAATACAGTGGCATTTAATTAATTAATAACTGAATATATAGATGAATTGTGATAGTTATAATTATAAAACGATTATTATTTAGATTTTCTAATGGAAAAATATATTTATGGTTAATTAAAAAAATTCTTGGCGTAGAACATGAATGAACTAGTAATCGAACAACAATTGCAAAAGAGAAGTTACATACAAATGATGGTTAGCACATCAATTTTAATTATATTAGGCGTAATTCTAACAATTATAGGAATAAGCAAGCATAATGAAAGTTTATATGTGGGTTCTGGAACACTCGCAGGATTGAGTATTATGTTCTTTATTTTAATTCTTCTAGATATTAATGAAACATCTAGTAACAAGTAAAAAGATTGTAACAATTTAGTAGAAATGAAGAGAGATTAGTCTTTAAATTTCCAATCTTAAGTTTCTTCAAAACCACAATCAAGAACATTCACAATAATCCATTTTTGTATAATCAACAATTAGTTTCTTAATTTTTTCAATTTCTGAAACATTACTCATAAATATTGGCGGATTTATACATTAATTAGATTTAGGAGAGAGATGCTATTATGCATTCTAAAACTGTTTTTTCTTCTTCCTATGAATTTGCAGTAAAATAGAAAAGAAGATGAGAGAGGATAGAATTGAGAGATTATTTACAGATACTTCATAAGTTGGTCTTTCAGGAAGATCAAAAGAGTTTGAATCATTGAAGACTTGAAAAGAAGCTCGAGCCTCTTTTTCAAAATAGGGGTTTAATTTCACGTATTCTTCCCCAATAACTACTTCATAGTAACCATCAGGTAAATCGGTTAAAGAAGAATCATTGATTTTAACATATTCATATTCATTCAAATATGAAGGACCAGGTGGCAATCTCAATTCGGTTATCATCAAAAAACACGCTTCATTCCCATGAGTAGTAAGAAGAAGTGAACTATCATTTAATTGATAGTTGATATAAGAATCAAACTTACAACTATCGGCAAAAACAGCTTCTATTGTTTTACTAGAAATATTGTCAATTGTTAGATTGAAGTACATATCAAAAGAAGTGTAATTTTCTGTCTGTGTTGCCATTTCCCATGATATTGAAGTTATAGTTAACTTTAAAGCTCCATCCAAATCAGAACTTGCTTTAGATGTCAAAATGGTTGTGATTATCAACAAAAACAGGAGCAAATTAACTGCTTTTAATCTGTTAATTTTACAACCAAACATCCTTAGTCATTAATAGATAGTCAAAAGAAGTAATAATAATTGTGTTTCAAGAGAATAACTAGATATTGAAAAATAAAAAAGTACTGGATATCTGATGGACGAAATAGCTGATTACTTAGTAAACCACTTACTAGAATTGGGTATTAAAGAAAATATGTCAGTCCTTGATTTTGGATGTGGTAGTGGGAACTATACAATCCCAGTTGCTAAGATAATCGGTTGGGATGGAAGAGTCATTGCTATTGATGAAGATCAAGTAAAATTGGAGCAACTTATTGTTAATGCTAAAGAAGCAAAAGTAGAAAGAAGAATAGAGATAATGAAATCAGATGGACAACTTGAGATTTCTTTAAAAAGCAAATCGATAGACCTTGTGATGCTCTATAATGTAACATGCTGCATTATCGGCAAAAATAACTATCCAGAATTTCAGAAGCTAATTAAGGAGATTCACAGAATAACTAAAGAAAATGGAAAATTAATTATTGGGATAAAAGAAGGAAAAACTATGCTAAATAGAATAGAAAAGGCAATTCCCTTAATTCAGAATAACTACATACTTGTAAAGAAAGAAAAAGGAAAATATTTTGATGGAAAGAATTTGAGAAACGGTTTATTTTTTTTCCTTACAAGAAAAGAAAATTAGTAATTGAATGATTCTTTATTTTGTGAATATCTTTATTTTTCTTAATCTTGGATATAAAGTCAAGAATGCATAAATAAGTGTTGCAAAAACAAGAATAATCACACCCCAAGGATATATGTAGCTTACTATAACTCCATTTATCAAAGCATGGTATATTATCATTATCACTAAAGCATATCCAAAATACTTGTGAATAATTTTTATTTTACTACCAAATTTTAGTCTGGTTTTTCTAAAAAGAAGAGCAAGACTTAAAGCTAAGAAGAATATACCAAACCATATACCAAGTCTTGAAATTATGAATCCTACATTATAAGGGTCTAACTCTCCTTTTAATGAAAAATTGAAAAAAATAGACTTAATAACTCCCCAGAAACTTACCCAAGTTAGGTTTCTTAGAAAAGTCCATCCTCCATGATTAAGAAATAAATGTACAATTAAAAACAAGATGGATAGCAGTACCAAACTTATGTGTAACCTAACACTTCTCTTACTTTTGATTTTCTTTCTTATCATTGGTGTTATGAAAAGATGTGCGAAATACATGGCACTTATACTTAACCAAGCGGATATGCTAGTTATCATTTGTTTCCATGTCCCAAATGGTCCATAAGCAGATATTACTGATACTTTTCCAACCGGTATGACATAGATTGGGGATTCTTCTGATAAGGCAGTTATTATGCTTTTTATTTCTGTATCAGAAAAAGCACCAATGACTACCATTCCTAAACCTAAAGCATAGCTTTCCAAATAAAGATTCTGAGCTGCTGCACCCATATCGAACAATGCATTCCTATAATTGAATTCATATGTTTTATAATTTTCATATAATTTTGATTGATTCATAAACAATACAATTACTACAGCAGCATCTAATACCCATTGTTGTTTTAAACTCGCTTCCCATAACTCTTCTTGTTTTGAGTTGTTGATTATTTTATTAAGACTTTGTTCTGCGGAAATATATCTGTAAACTCCCTCTTCAATCCCTTCGATATTGCTAACTGACAAGTATGCACTGATGGACGAATTACTTAGAAAGGGGTCAAAAACAGATTCATTCGATTGTGCATCTATCTGGTTTATACTATGCTTTAACAAGTGTTTGATTTCTGTTTCCTTTATTGCATCAGGTAAATAATCCCTTATAGATCTACGAGCATTAATAGCTTCTTCAACTGATGTAGATGTTTGGACGTCAAAATTGTAGTATTTTAACTTAAGATTATTGCAGTTATTGCGATTAAGTTTCTTATTGAGATGGAGATCAGCTGAATCCGTTTCCCATGCAAAAACAACAGCTAAAGGAGTATATTCTATTCCATAAAGTGATTGTAAGAGATTCTCATCAAAATTCAAAACTATTTCTAGCTCTATAAACAGTGCTTTTGCTTGAATACGCAAATTTTGTAACAAATGTCCAATTTCAAGATGAACATACCGTATTCCTCTGTTACTATATTTTTCTGTTGTTCGTTCATATTCTGCGGTTATAAGAAACAGAATTGGAGCGGAATTAATCAGTTCCAGATTTAGATGGTTATTGTCAGAAATGATCACTTGCAATATTGACATATAAGTAGGTTGTATCTCAGATCGTATTAGCGAATGATCAGTTGGATTGTAAACATATGTTCCATTATCTAAATGCTCAAGTGTTATTCTAGTACTTATGAAGACATCGAGAGGATAAGTTGCTCCAGCACTTGGAACAGTTCGAGATGGAGGATGGGTTATTCCTTGAGCTGCCCATGCTAATTGAGAAATACTGTTTAAATCAAAACTCTCATTTATTTTCTCTCTGCCTTGAGTGGAAAATTTAGAGCTTAAGACATCATCTAAAAGTACATCACTTTTTTTTTGTGGAGTTGGTAAAACTACAGAAGGACTAGCTAAACTTGGAATAATCAAGAAACACAGAACTATCAGTAGAATAAATACTAAACTACAAATTATGTTTCTTTTACCTTTTAAGAAATTTTTCTGTAATTCTGTTAGCATTGACTTTTCCCAAATTAGTTCAATATTAACATAAACTTATAACAATATAAGTTAATTCCTCAATCACTTAAAATCTATTAAAAGTAAATTCAAAAAAGAGTAGTGAAAAATTTATTGTGGATGCCACTCCACATTTCCTTCTTTATCTATTGTTGCACCAGCGTGTCTTAATGCCCAACAAGAGATGACTACACCCACTGGCAAACTTGCTGGGTGTCTTGCAGCAAATTCCATATGAACATCAAATACAGATGTTCCTTCACCAAGCCCCATTGCACCAATTTCAAGTTTGTTTAGAATATCTTTGAGTTCTTTCTCAATTGAAGCAATATTTTCATCTTCATGATATTGATAAAGAGGTCTTAACAAGGCTTTCTTAGCAAGGTTCATACACATATCTTCGCCACCACCGACACCTACACCCACTGTATAAGGAGGACATGCAAGAGGACCAGCAGCAGCTACCGCTTCTACAACAAACTCTTTCACTCCTTTGATTCCTTTTCCAGGAGGAACCATCTTCATTTTCCCAACATTGGAACTTCCTCCGCCTTTTGGCATAGCAATAATTTCACATTTATCTCCTTCAACCAAATCAAAATAGAACCAAGGTACATATCCCCTCAAACCTACATTGTTTTTGGTATTCCCTTCAAACATGTCTACTGCGTTAGGTCTGAGAGGTACTTTCTCTGTTGCATTCTTTGTTGCTTTGATAAGAGCTGTTTTAACTTCTGATTTAATAGGAAACTTATCCCCTATTTTAACGAAGAAAGATACTAATCCAGTATCTTGACACATAGGTTTAGTGAAAGTTTCAGCTAGATTGACATTTTCGTTAATAGCTTTTAACTGTGATTTACCTAAACTGCCCTCAGTATCTTTTTCGTCTTGAATCAGTGCTTCCTTGACTTCACTTGGAAGTTTAGTTGCAGATATTTTGAGTAATTTAGCTGCGGTATCTTCTACTACTTGTGCAATATCCATCATTTTTTTACAACTCCTGCAAAATCTTTTCTTTATTAGCCTCGATGTTCTTCTTTGATTCATCAGTTAGGTTCCCACCATGTGAATCAATTGTAACTGTTAAAGGACCAAATTCATCAACTTCGTAAACCCAGAGTGATTCTGGCATACCTAATTCCTCATACCAAAAAACATCTATTACTTGTTTAATTCGGTCAGCAGCTAGAAGAGCTGCTCCACCTGTAAAGTAACCATAAATACAAGTTTCTTCTTGGCATGCTTTTGTTGTTCTTGCACCCATTCCTCCTTTTCCAATGATAATTCCAGGTTGAAAAGTTTTGATAAACTCATCTTGGAAGATTTCCATTCTTGCTGAGGTAGTTGGGCCAGCTGCAACAACAGTCCATTCTCCTTGCTCATTCTTTTTCATTACAGGACCACAGTGAAAGAGCCCTATACCCTTGAAATCAACAGGTGGTTGTTTTCCTGCTTTATGTAACTCTAAAGCTTTCAAATGAGCTTCATCACGTGCTGTAACAACAGTTCCTGTAATATAAACTACATCCCCTATTTTGATTTTCTTAAGTTCTTCAGGGGGGATAGGAGTAGTTAAGTGATATTCCATGAGGGCCAACCTCTATTGATATTCTTTAACTTTTCGAAGAGGACTTAACATTCAGATAATTTTCCAGTCAAAAATATAAACAAGCTATTCAATAATATAACAACTGGAGTGAATTTACTGACATCAATAATTGACATCATCAATTCTGTGGCTCAACTTATTAAAGAAGCAGACAATGTTGTTATATTCACTGGAGCAGGAATTAGTGTTCCTAGTGGTGTTCCTGATTTCCGTTCTCCAGGAGGACTGTGGGATAAATACGACCCTTTTGAGGTTTCTACACTAAAAGCTTTCAAGAAAAAACCAGAAAAAGTCTGGGAGTTTTTTAGAGACTTGTATAAGAACTTTGGAGATACTAAACCAAATATTGCACATTATGCTGTAACTGAAATTCAAGAGATGTTTGGAGAAAATAAGATTCACATTGTCACTCAGAATATTGATAGCTTACATATCAAAGCAGGTTCCAAAAATGTTTATGAAGTCCATGGAACTGCAGAGATGATGCATTGTATAAAGTGCTCTTTTGAAGAGTATTTGGATGAAGATAAGCATTTGAAAGTTTTACCTTATCCTGAATGTCCAAAATGTAGAAAACCTATGAAACCCAAGGTAGTGCTTTTTGAAGAGCTCTTGGATCCTTCAATTATGCGAGAAGCCATGAGAATAGCAGTTAAAAGTGATATAGCAATAGGAATAGGAACAAGTTTAGGAATTTTCCCTGCTGCAGATGTTTTGTTAGCTCCACCTCCTTCTACTAAAAAAGCTATTTTTAATTTGACACCAACTTACTATGATCACCTTATTCATTATAGGATACGAGGAGATGTTATTGAAACATTACCTTGGTTAGTAGAATCTTTGAAGAAAGAAGAAGAGTAGCTTTTCGTTTTTTATTATGTAGCCATTTTCATTTACATACAGAAAGTTTAAAGTACTGAAAATAGTAATTTAATGTCGTAAGGTAGATTTGTATGTCTTTTGAAGAAAACAAGCAATATGAAGAAGAAAAGAAAGAAGAAAGTCAGTTCACAAGTGAATTACAAGACGCTATTGAAGAACAGAAAGAAGAAATTGTCAAACAGGAACCAGTAGATGAAGAAGAACCTGAGCCAGAGCCTGAACCAGAACCAGAAGAAGTCAAAGAAGAGCCAGTAGCTCCTGTTAAAGCAGCACCCCCCGCAGAGGAGAAGAAGAAAAAAGAAGAAAGAATAGTCTACTTACACATCGATGTAGATTTATGGCGAACAAAAATGCATAAAGATGAGTGGGGAATAAGAAAAGATGCTCAAAGAGCTCAAAAAGATAGACAATGGACCAGAGATATGGATCAAATCGGAGACGTTAAAGTTGCTGGAGAAGATTACGGCCTGCTCGCAATCAGAGAAAATCTCTGGAAAGGAAAAGATCCCCTTGAGAGAAGATTTGTAATGAAACTCTTTTCACCAAGTGGTTATTGGCGAGGGACTATTGAAAGATTACAAGGTGAAAGCTTTGCCAATTCTCATGCTACTGGGGAACCAAGTCCAGCCTATGTCTGTATATTCAAGCATACTCGTAATCTATATAGAATACGCAAATTGGCTCATTTTCCACGTTTTCAAGGTAAAATCTTTGGTTTTAGTTACTTAGATGAACATGATATTTTCCAGTCATTTATTATTGATGATAAAAGACTTAGATTCGGATCTGATTGGGTAATAAAAAACATCCACAACAAAGTTATAGCAAAAATAAATGGAAGGTTTTTGAATATTGGTGGAAGATTCAAAATCGATATTTTCGAAGAAAAACTAGCTAAAGATAAAACTTTCTACAATATGCTAATTCTATTCAGTTCAACTCTTAGATTCTACAAAAATATAAAGAAGAACATAAAGAAATCACTCAATGAATTGAAAATTTCAGATACAGAAGTAAAACTAGATGATAGTGAATCAAATCTCTATCTCAACCCAAGGAAGCTCTCAATTTAGCTTCTTTTTTTATTTTTCTTTTTACTCAAATGTTCAGATTCTTTAATTAAGCAGTCTTTTTATATTTAAAACTAGTATTTAAACTGGAGGAAGAATAATGCCTACAGAAGTTAAGATATTCTTTAGAGTAGCTTTTGATCTTATTCTAGAATCAGATCAAAAAATAGAGGATAGAGAATTATTAACGTACCTAAAAGCTAATCCAAAGAAAGAAAAGGAATACAGGGCATTACCAATAAATTATTTCAAAATCATTCAGATTCTAGAAAAAAAGAATATTATAATTAATTCATCCATTTTACAAGATGCAAGCTTATCTCAAGTTTACCAAGGTAAATTCAAGGTGAAACTGGAGTTAAGAGAATATCAAGAACAAGCTTTGGATAAATTTCTACAAAATGATGGAAAAGGCATCATTGTTTTACCAACTGCCGCAGGTAAAACCATTATTGGATTAAAAGCTATTGAAAAGCTAAAACAAAAAACGGTTATTGTTGTTCCAACCAAAAACTTGCTCTATCAGTGGATAGAGCACTTGAAGAAATATTCTTCTCTTACTCATGACATGATTGGTCAACTTGGAGACCAGATAAAAGAGATTAAAGAGATAACAGTAACAACTTATGATAGTGCAAGATTAAACATTAATCTACTAAGAAAAAATTTCAATTTTATCATTCTAGATGAAGCACATCATGCAGGATCAAAAGAAGCACTCAAAGTGCTTAAAGGCTTACCTTCAGCTTATCGTTTGGGACTTACAGCAACACCGAATCGATCTGATAGAGGAGAAGAACGTCTATACAAATTAATCGGGAGTCCAATTAAGGTTGCTAGTGTTTCAGATCTTTCAAAAAAAGGGTATATAGCGGAATATGAACAAATGACCATAAAAGTGCCTTTAGATGAAGAAGAACGAGAAACCTATGATAAGCATATGGCAACATATAGAGATTATCTCCGAAAAAGGAACATTCAGATCAGAACTCCTGAAGATTATGAAAGATATCTCATTTTCAGAGTAAATCAAGACCATGAAGCAAAAGAAGCTTTAAATGCTCATCGCATGGCAAGGAATCTTGTTTTTTCATCAAAGGCAAAACTGAATAAAATCGAAGAAATTCTAGTAAAACACCAAGAGGACCATATTATTATTTTTTCAGAGTTTAATGATATGGTGTATGATATCAGTAGAAGGCATTTAATTCCAGCAATTACCCATGAAACAAAGAGTGCTGAACGCAGCGATATACTACGAAAATTTAGCGGAGGAATTTACTCTAAGATAGTTACTGGTAAAGTTCTTGATGAGGGGTGGGATTGTGGAAATGTAAATGTTGGAATAATAGTAAGTGGAACAGGACAAGCAAGGCAATTTATTCAAAGATTAGGGAGAATTCTACGACCAAAGGAAGGAAAAGCTATCCTCTATGAGCTTGTTACACCAGAAAGTCTTGAGACTGGAACGGTTAGAAGAAGAAAACAAAGTGATGTGATCTAATGAGAATAGCTTTATCTGATTTGGAACATGAAATAAGAGGAACTGGAAACAATACAATGCTTGTTCCAATTTACTTACAAGCAGAAGAACGAAACAAAGTTCTTGCTTATATTCAATTTCTTGAAAAAAACTTAGGAAGAAAGAAATCAGAAGTATTATTCAAAATTGTTGAAGATCTTTTTCCGTCATACAAGATAATCAAATCCCTAAATGTTTCTTCTGCGAGGTTTTATTCTTACTCTTCTAAATCAACAGACGAAATTATAGGAGTTAGAAAAACAAAAGAACCTAAGAAGACTAGTAGTGACATCACCTCTTTTATTGCCGATAGTGTTTCTAATAAAAACGCTATTTCTAGTATGACTCCAGCTCAGTTTCGATCTAAAGTATATGAAATTGTTAACAAGAAACAAAATGGTTTTGTTAATAATGAACTAAGAGAAAAAATAGTTAGTGAAATTGAACAGAATTTGGGAATTCCCACCTCCATTCTTGACAAACTTCTGTATAGAGATATAGATTCAGAAAGAGTACTTCTGAAAAATGAAAATATAGATCCTTTACAACTAATCAGATATTTTAATTATGATACGATTGAAACTATCTTGTGTTTTTCAATAGATTTTCAAATGCGAATAAAGAAATTGCCAGGATATCTAGCAAAAAAAGTCATCTATCTCTCAAAGAAGAATTATGTTTTTACTGACATAGTCCTTGAAGAAGATGGCTACAAAATTACAATTCATCCCCCATTAGAACTTTATACTGAGCAGGGAGGATGGGGGAAGAACATAGCTAACGTCGCTACATATATTCTACGAGTTTTATTGCGAGAAGAAATAGCTTTCCAAATTAATGCAGTTGTTAAACCAAGAAATAGAAAGGTAATGTTTTCACTTAACTCATCTGAATTACTACTGCTTCCTACTTTTAAAGCAGACGAAGATGATGGATTTAATTTCAGACCAGAAATAGATTCTAAAGTAGAAAATCAATTCTTAAAATCTTGGAGAAATTATCATGGTTGGAAGGCAACTCCTGAACCTGAAGCTATAATTATAGGGAAAAAAATGTATGTCCCAGATTTTCTTCTCCAACGAGGGAAAAAAACACTCTATTTAGAGATTGTTGGTTTCTATACAATAAAATACATCTTGAAGAAGAAGAAGCAGATGGAGGAGTTAGATAAAGTAGACATTCCTATCATCTATGTAATTGATGAAAATCTTAAACCCCATTTCACAGAAAAGAGAAAAATCAATCACATATTCTACGTTGGAACAAGGATACCAAACAATGAACTAAGTCAGCTATTAGAAAAACATCATTCAGATTTCGAAGAGAGACTTCCTGTTTTTCAAGCGATAATAACAGAAGTAGGAAGGGAACTTGACAAGAGTAAAAAAAGTATAACTCTCAATGATTTGGATACAAGATTCAATGCATATTCAACAGATGAAACAACCAAGATACTCTCTTCCTCAGAGGTGGATAGAATACTCAAGGAATTTAACATAATATTTTTAACAAGTTATGGATTGGTTCACTCTGAAGTTTTTGAGACTGTTCGAAAGCATATGAAATCTATCGGTAAGTCATCTCTTTTGGCTTTAAAAGACCAATTCCCTGATTTCAAAGAGGCTTTAATTGCAATTTGTCAGCATATAGGTTGTGCGGTTAAATGGAAATCAATTGATGAAGTAGAAATTTCACTGGATTAGTATCCTTTAAATGGGATTTCATCCGAAAAATTCTTTTAAGTCAAATAGCATCTATAGTCAATGCAAGACAAAATAGCAATTATTGGAGGGTCAGGAGTTTATGGTTTATTCAAAAAAGCCAAAAAAGTTTCTGTGAAAACTCCTTATGGTAAAGTAGATAATATAACTAAAGTCAAACATAAAGATCAAGAGATATTTTTCCTGCCTAGACATGGACCTAAACATTCAGTCCCACCTCACCTAATTAACTATAGAGCAAACCTTTATGCTTTACATGAATTAGGCGTTTCTAGAATTTTTGCTACTAATGCTGTAGGCTCAATAGATACAAGCATTAATCCCGGAGATTTTGTTATTCCTGATCAGATAATAGACATGACCAAACATAGACCACTAACATATTATGATGGTCAAACAAAAATCAACTTTAGTGATGGAACCTCTAGACAAGGTGTTGTACATCTAGATTATACAAATCCTTATTGTCCAAAATTGAGAACACAGTACATAAGAGCTGTAGAAGAAATAGGTGGGATGGTGCATACAAAGGGCGTTCATATTTGTGCAGATGGACCAAGATTTGAAACACCAGCTGAAATAATCATGTACCAAAAGATGGGGGGAACTGTAGTAGGGATGACTACTATTCCTGAAGCCATTCTAGCCAGAGAGCTAAAAATGTGTTATGCTACATTATGTTTGATCACAAATTATGGTGCAGGAATGCAAGAAAAAATTACTCATGAAGAAGTTGTAAGACTTTTCAAGGAAAAAACAGACACTATCAAAGAAATAGTGAAGAATATTATTGCACAAAAAATACTGGATATTAAGTGTGATTGCAAGGAATAATTGAAATCTCTCTTTAAATACTCAATAAAACAGACTTATATCAGAAAGGCGCGTAAAAGTCATCTAGATGCAACAGAGGACGATTTCAATAAACTTGAGATAAAAAGCTTTTTAAATAGATGTTAATTAGTTGCCTCAATATATAAAGGATAGATGGGATAAAATGACACCAAAAGGAATAGATTATGGTATAGTAATCCAAAACGTTGTAGCAAGTATCAATCTTTTTACAACAATTGATTTAGTTACTGCCTATCAAACACTCACTGATGATGACGATTTATTTGTAAGTTATAATCCAGAAACCTTCCCAGGACTAATATTAAAAATAAAAAAGCCAAAGATTTCTAGTCTTGTTTTCAGCTCTGGAAAATTAGTTTTAACCGGCGCTAAATCAACTGAGATGGTTCATGAGGGAGTTGTGCAAATGACCAAAATCCTAAGAACTGTAGGAACCAAGATAGATGAAGATCCAGAAATAATAGTTCAAAATATTGTAGCATCTGGTCATTTCAATCATAGAACAATAAACCTTGAATTAGCAGCATTATGGTTGGAACACTCCATGTATGAACCTGAACAATTTCCCGGATTAATCTACAGACTAGCAGAGCCTAAAACCGTTCTTCTCTTATTCCAATCTGGAAATCTTGTATGTACTGGTGCAAAGACAGAAGCGCAAGTTCGCCAAGCTGTTGAAAATACTTACAATACTTTAGACGAAATCAACGCTTTTGATTTCTAAATTCTTCCCCCCCTTTTTTTCCAATATTTCAGCGTATTCTTGAGAGAGCTTGGTCTACATCGTCTATTAGATCGTCGATATCTTCCAAACCAATTGACATTCTTATCATGGTATCAGGAATTCCAATTGCTATTCTTTCTTCTTGAGTTAGTTGCTGATGAGTTGTAAATGCGGGATGTGTTGCTAAAGTTTTAGTTGTTCCTAAATGTCCAGTATGTATTATCAACTCAAAGGAATCAATGACATTTTTCGCATCTAATAGTTCCCCTTTAGTTACAAATGACAACAAAGAACTAAATCCGCTGAGTTGTCTTTTAGCTAATTCATGCTGAGGATGACTCTTTAACCCAGGATAATGCACTGAATCAACTTTATGATGATCCTCTAGATATTCAGCAAAAGCTAAAGCATTTTCACAATGTTTCTTCATCCTCAAGCTCAAAGTTTCCATACCTAATAGTAACAACCAGCTGTTGAAAGGACTTATCGAGGGACCTATATTTCTATAATCCTTTTCTCTTACCTTGTCAATAAAATCAGCAGAACCTGCTATGACTCCTGATATACAAGAAGCGTTTCCACTCAGATATTTAGTGGCTGAATGAATAACTATATCCGCACCTAATTTTATAGGTTGTTGGAGAGCTGGAGAAGCAACAGTATTATCTACTATCAAGGGTAAATTATTTTCTTTTGCTAATTTCGCTAATGCAGGGATATCAGCTATGAATAAGTTGGGGTTTGAGGGAGATTCAACATAAAGGAATTTGGTTTTGTTATTAATAACCTCCGACCAATTTTCAATACTGGAAGCATCACTGACAAAAACTGGATTAAAACCCATTTTTGGGAAAGTTTCTGAAAAGAGTTTATTCGTACCTCCATAAATCTTACTTGGAGTTAGGAATCCTTCACCTTTACCCAATAAATGCAAACAAGCTATGAATATTGCAGACATTCCTGAAGAGGTTGCTAGAGCCTTATCAGTTAATTCAACAGCTGCTAACCGATCTTCAAACATCTTATTTGTTGGGTTGTCCATTCTTCCATACATAAATCCTTCAATCTCATAACGGAAGAGTTGAGCAGCATAGTCTGCACTTTCATAAGGATATGCAACACTTTGATAGATTGGTGGAGTAATAGTCTTGGTTTCAAATACATCATGTCCAGCGTGAACACAGAGGGTATCAAAATTGAAATCTCTTTTCTGTTTTTTAGGCATGAGTAAATTAAGAGAATGGAATTCTTAAACTTTTCATTTTCTGTTGCACTATTGCTCATTTTAACAAGAGGTTATTTATAGAAGAATGCTTACAGTATAGCTTAAGAATGAAGAGTGGGGCAAAGAAGACTAAAGTGTTTTTTAAGAAAAAGTATTTGGAAATATCTGTGGTTATACTTTTTGCAATTGCTTCTGTTATATTGTTTTTCTCTTTAAGTGATGTATATAGTTTTCTAATTGTTGAAGCAGTTCTAGTTGTTGTCTTTCCTACAATTATTATTCTTACTAGAAGAACAGCTGACAGAAAAGCGATAAGCGAAATTCGTGCTCTCCAGAGAGTAGGACAAGAAAATCTAATTCCAAGAAGTGCTCATCAAGATACAGCAAGATATACAATGCCCGGATTTGTAGATAAAGGTGCAGGAGCTGAATATGGACGCCCAGTGGGTGTGATGATTAGCTCAGCAGAAATAATGTATGACGATGAAGTAAGAAGGAAGAAATTCTATGGAAAGGTAGGAGGGCCATTTTCTGCTGGATATCCTATTGTTAGCCCAATTTTTGAATTCCTAGTACAATCTGCCGAAGTCAAGCGAACAGCAGGTGAAAAACCAGGTTTAAATGAGGTATTTGATGTATACTCTTTGCAAATTCTTGAGAATCTCAGAAAAGATATCGTTGATATGGGTGGAACAAATATACAATTGTATTATGATGAAGTTAAACCTAGTTTAGCATTTATGTTTTCAAAAAAAAGTAAATATAGTTTTATCACAGGAATTGTTTTACACTTATATTCTGATAAAGAAATTATACTAGAAGGGATTCTCAAAAAATATCAACATTTTTCATTGACTCTCCATAAGAATGAAGTTGGGGAAGAAAACAAATATTCTATTATTAGCAGTTATTCAGTGGTTAAAGAAGGGATTCTAGCAAAAGATGAATTTAAACAGAAGTTAGACACAGTTTACGAAAGTGTAGAACATTTAATGATCGATAAGAAATACGTAACAGGGAATATCTCTAACATTAAGGATTTGAAAGATTTCCTAAGTCTAGTTAAAGAATTGTCCTCAGAACTCTCAAGAATCGATATCGGGATTATTGAAGTTGAAGAATTGGAATGCCTTAACTGTGGTGAAAAACTAAGTTTAGATGATATAGAGTGCTCATCATGCGGTACAAGCAGACCACGCTGTAAGGTGTGTAGATTGGAGCTATATCCATCTGAAAAAGAAGATATAGTTCAAACTCCATGCTGTGGTGTATACGCTCACAAACTACATATGATTATGTGGTTGGATAACCATCAAAAATGTCCTAACTGCCAGAAACTTCAGAAAAGATGGTTAGATCAACTTAAAGAATCATATTAACACATTCCTTCAGATATAAATGCAAGGCTATATAAAGAAGAATCTGTTGTACCTATGACAATGAAGAGTGGAGAATTTCAATTTTCAGAATTAATTAAAAAGAGATATCTAGAAATCATTGCTATTCTACTTTTTATTATAGCAGTTATGATATTTGTTTTTACATTAAATAACCCTCAACATTTTCTGATTGCGATACCAATTACGATTATAACCTTACCTATATTGTTGTATCTTACACGACGTACTATTCATGGAAAAGACCAAGAAAAATCCATAGAAGAACGAGCTGCATTTAGAAAAGATATACCTGATACTACAGATCGAAAAATGTCTAGACAAGCAAGATTAGATAGAGTTCCAGGAAAGCCGAGAGTTGTTTCACAACAAGAATGGCTTCATGGGCAACGAGTAGCTAAGGGTATTTTTTATGGAAAAATTAGTTCTAAAGACAAATATTCTTTTGCAATTCATGGAGATAAAGAACTTTGGGATTATAAGATGAAAGAATCAATAATTGGTGGTTCTAAAGATAAAAAAGTTAGTATGAATCAGATTATTGAAGAAGAAGAACTAATGATAATGGAAAAACTAAGAAGGAATCTATTACTACTAGAAATAGAAAATTTACAATTTTACTTGGATGATTCTGGACCAAACTTCTCATTCAATTTTCATGATAAAAGCGATTACAATTTCATTATGGGCATTATTGTCCAATTGGATAAGGAACAAATCTTAAGTTTTAATAGCATATTAAAGAGAAAACAACCCTTTACGCTTTCTCTCCATAAAGATAAGACAAGTGATAAGGAAGAATATTTTTTTAACAGTAATACTTCAGCTGATTGGAATTTCTTCAAGAAAGTATTAATGTTAGAAGGAAAATTATCTAAAATCCATGAATCAATGGATTATTTGAAGATCAAAAAGAAAAACATAGAATTTGGTCTTACTAAATCAGCTGATTTAAATCTTATTTTTGGATTAATTAAAGGAATCTATGAGGAATTACTCAAACTTTAGATTCTTCTTTTTTTTCTGATATTAAGTTATTGAGAAAGTCTTAAAGATTAAATTTTCTACTAAAACAAGAGAGATATGACATTAAAAGATGTTTATCAAATAATAGAAAAAAATAAAGATTCTTCAGTCGACCTTTTGTGCGAACTACTTAAGATTCCTAGTATAGCTGCTAAAGAAACAGGTGGACCAGAAGCAATTGAGTTCCTCTCTAAGCATTTTGAAGAAGCTGGATTTACATACTTTCTTGCTGAAACCTCTGGTAATCCTGTTTTCTGTGCAGAAATGAATGTTGGAGCAAACAAAACTCTTCTATTCTACGATCATTATGATGTTCAACCTGAAGATCCCATAGGCTTATGGGATTCTCCTCCTTTCGAGCCAACTATCAGAGACGGGAAGATTTTTGCTAGAGGTGTTTCAGATAACAAAGGAGAAATAATCTGCAGACTTCAAGCAATAAAAGCGTATGTTGATGTTTTTGGGAAACTTCCAGTTAACGTCAAGTTTGTTATTGAAGGAGAAGAGGAAGTTGGTTCTCCCAATTTAGAAGAATTTGTGAAAAGCAATAGAGAATTCATTACTGATGCAGATGGTTGTATTTGGGAATTTGGTGGAAGAGATGGTGACGGTATTCAAGAAGTGTATTTGGGTGTCAAAGGTATCCTTTATCTTCATTTGAAAACTAATACTATAGGTAGAGATGTCCATAGTGGATATACACAATTTGTTAACAATGCAGCTTATGAAATGAGTTGGGCTTTAGCTTCACTGAAAGACAGAAATGATAGAATTCTTGTCCCTGGTTTCTACGAAAATATACCTGAACCTTCACCTGAAGATATGAAAACTATAGAAGATTTTAATTTGAAGGAAGACTTATTCAAAGAAAATTTTGGTGTAGATAGCTTTCGTTTGAATCTTACTGGTTTGGACATTAAGAAAAAATATTTCTTAGAGCCCACATGCAACATTTGTGGTTTATGGAGTGGATATCAGGGTCCAGGTGGAAAAACTGTCACTCCAAACGAAGCTTTTGCTAAAGTTGACTTTAGACTTGTTCCTGGACAAGATGCAAAGGATTTGGTTGAGAAGATTCGTAAATTCTGGGATGATAATGGTTTTCAACATATTGAAATTACTAGTTGGGATGGTTATCCTGCAGCTCAAACATCTATCAAAGATTCTTTTGCCAAACAAGTTGTAGATACAATTAAAGATATTGAGAATCATGAACCAGTAATTTGGCCTTTGGTTGGAGGATCAGGTCCAATGTACTTGTTCGAAGGAGTTCCCTGCATATCCATTGGTTGTGGTCATGCAAATTCAAACGCTCATGCTCCCAATGAAAATATATTCATAGAAGATTTTGTTATTGGAATGAAAACTATTGCCAATTTAATTCATCGGTTCTAAAGAATCGGTGTAAAGTTTTTTTATTAACTAGTTTTAATGATACTTACAATGTGTGATACTGTTGTGGCTGTTGGAAATTCAACAAAGGATGGGAGTGTTATACTAGGTAAGAACTCTAATCGAGTTGCAAATGAAGCCCATAATATAGAATACATTCCAGGAAAAAAGCATGCAAAAAATTCTAAAGTGAAATGTACACATATTTCAATTCCTCAAGTCGAACAAACATATGATGTTCTCCTTATGAAACCTTTCTGGATGTTTGGATGTGAGATGGGAGCAAATGAACATGGTTTAGCTATAGGAAATGAAGCTGTTTGGAGTAAAGAACCAATAAGAGATGTTGGATTACTAGGTATGGATCTAATAAGACTTACGCTAGAAAGAGCTAAAACTGCGAAGACAGCTCTTGAAATCATAATTTCCCTTCTGGGGGATTATGGACAAGGCGGACAGTGTTCTTACGGTGTTGTAGGTAGAGATTATCATAATTCTTTCATAATTGCAGACCAAAAAGAAGCGTGGGTTCTAGAAACAGCTGATAAATACTGGATTGCAGAGAAGGTTAGAGATATTAGAACAATTTCTAACACTTTTTCAATTGGAGCCAAATATGATCTAATTCATCACAATCTCATAAAACATGCAATCGAAAAAGGATATAGTAAATCAAAAGATGAATTTAATTTTGCAAAGGATTTTGTTCCAAAATTCAGAATTTATCATGCAGTAAAAGAATCTTCACAAAGGTCACATTATTTCACTAAGGGATTTAAGAGACAACAGTGTACCACTACACTAATGTTAAAAAATAAAGGAAAAATCACGCCCAAGGATGTTATGGACGTTCTTAGAAATCACAATGTCACACCAGAGAAAGAGGAAAAATGGGCTCCAGCTAAAGCAAAAGCTAATAGTCCATGCCATCATGCAACAGGAATAATTATTCCAGATCAAACAACAGGATCCCTCGTATCTCACATTCTAAAAGATATTCAAATTCATTGGGTAACAGGATCATCAGCTCCATGTATCAGTACTTTTAAACCCATTTTCCTTCCAAAACCTAGTTTAAAGAAGAAGCTAAAAATATCAGATGCTTTTTACGATCCAGATAGTTTCTGGTGGTTTAATGAGAAATTCCAAAGACTAGTTAGTCAAGATTATCAACATAGACTAAATGTTTTTGAAGATGGTAGAAACAAGCTGGAGAAAGAATTTATCAAGAAAACTGACGATATAATTAAGGCAGTTTCAGGAAAACCAGCTGCAGATGAATTAAAGTTAATGACCAATGTGTCTAATGATGCTTTT
Organism: Candidatus Heimdallarchaeota archaeon; assembly: GCA_019057375.1. Taxonomy (GTDB): domain Archaea; phylum Asgardarchaeota; class Heimdallarchaeia; order Heimdallarchaeales; family Heimdallarchaeaceae; genus UBA460. The sequence goes on along the minus strand of DXJF01000022.1, from coordinate 15,586 downwards.
ACTAAAAGCATAAAGAAAGTCAAAGAGTGGACTAATAAAATAGAAAAAATGCCAATAAAAGCAAAGCCAAGTTATCGTAACAGAATCTTTTGGAATAAACAAAATAAAAAAGTAATGCTGGAAATATAAATAAAGCGCAGATTCAGAGGTGCCGTTATTTTCATAGCTTTTACGCTCCAATGCATACTATGAAACTCATCAATCATTACTATATGTAAGTTGACTTGCTTGAAGACTGAAGTCTTTGCCCTCGTATGCAGAAAGGGACTGTAATTCTGATAGCTTTTTTATTCCTTTATCCTTTATATTTCGTGCAGCATTTATATGCGTATTAACCATTTCATTACATTTCTCACATTTGGCATTATCGTAGAATCTATTAGTTCTTTCTATTCTACCTCCACAGTTATAGTGATACTTGCTAGTATTGCTTGGATTAACTGGTATTAATTGAACTTTGTAACCCAGAAAGTATGAAGCCAACGATATTGCTTTCTCGTATATGTTAATTTCATCTGGAAATGAAAAGAAAATCTTAGCTAATGCTCCTTTCAAACCAATCGGATTAAATTCCAAATCCTCTACACACAAAGCTTTGCAATTACTTCTAACAATAGTTGAAGCAATAAAACAGGTTATTTGATGTTTTATTTCTCTTAATATATTACTTCGTCTCCTATAAACTCGAGATAATTCACCTTTGAGTTTTGTATAACTTAAATTATCCTTTCTTTTTCCACTAAATTTAAGACTTCTATTCAAATCTGGTATTATCTTTCTAGTTAATAGATGATATCTGTTTATTAACTTTAGAATTATCTTTGGTAATGGTACTTCATTAGATAACGCTACAGTGTATTTTCCAAGGCGATTGATATCTAAACCAATTACTAAATTAGAAGGACACTTTATTTTTTCACCTAACGATTTTACGTTTGTTAATCCGAAGAAAACCCATGGACTACCTTCTAAAGTGACTGAAACATTAAGTTTGTAATTTGGAGCACATCCACTTCTAATTTGAAGTACTTTGATTTTAGCTCCTTGTTTCAACATTGTTTGAACTCGTTTTGGGAAAATCAAAGTTCCATTTATTCTTTTTTTGCCTTGCTGAGTGAATCCTATCTGAAATCGACCATGTATTTTTGCTAAATTTGTCATTTCTGCTGAATTTCCAGGTCGTACAACAACATAGTTTTTTTTCATGAGTAGGATGATAGGTAATTTTCCTTTTCTTTTTCTTTCAAATGGTTTTGGAACTATTTCTTCTAGGAGTACTTGACTAATTACTTTTGATACAGTTTGTCCTATTTTAGGATAAAGTGCAAAGGCTACAATTGTTCGCATTGCTGAAAACAGACTGCCCTTTGGTTTTCCAAGTACTTCAGAAAGAGAATTAGCACAATTCTTTAAACTCTTCCAACGTGAACTTGTTACTTCAGTTATCCACTTATGAAGAAGTGAAGCTGTTATTTTCGAATTCTGCTCAAGTAGATGCAATTTGTCCATAAAAGCATAAGACTTATCTGTTATTTGTTGTTGGGAGGAGACAATTTCTTTAGTTATTGATGTAGAACATCGTTTAATGTTTTGTTCTAGTTCTTTTTCGGATATTGTTGGGATTTTTGAGGAAAGTTTCAGCTCCTTTGGGCAAATCTTATCAAATTTTCTACGAGTGCTGTGGAGTAAGTTAATAACAAATATACGACGAACTTGCCAATCTAGATATAATCTTTTTTCAACTCTAGGAGATCTACCAAAAAGTATCCACTCTACAGCCTGATACCCCCAAATCTTGAATAAAGAAAGCATTTTCTTAACCTTCTCTTCCCTTATTGCAGTACTTTTTGATGCCAAGTAGAGCCAATAATATGCACTATCAGCAATGTTAGAATATTTTTTTGTTGATTTTTGGATTTCTCGTGGAGCAAATTTAGGTGGTATATCTAATTTCTGGTTAACTATTGATAAAGCAATCTCATGAGCATTGTCATCAAATATAAAGTCCTCTTGTTCAGTTTGTAATCTTGCAATTCTTGAATTAGCTTCTATCTCTAATAATCGACGAGTTTCTTTTGAACCATGAAACCTAACACCCATTCGATAGGTTCTGATTACAATATTTTCATCTTTTATGGAGTTTTGAGAGGTCAAAGTCACATCTACTATATAATCAGAAGTTTGATTTATAAACTCGGCAAATTTGTTATTCAGACAAATATCTCTTATTTAAGAAATTAATGCGGAATTCAGAGGTGCCTTTTATTTCACGGTTAAGAACTCCAACGGTAAAACCCTCATCACAATTCACGCAAAATTAATTTCTTTTTTACAAAAATAAACTTTCTCTTGCGATAGATTTAATTTATCCTTAGTAAACATATTTGTAATGAAGGATGCTGTTTACCAATTTTTAGAGAAAGAATATCAAGAAACTAAAAGGGTTCATCAACTTCAAACTCTATTTGAACGTTATAAAGTAATGAGTAAAGACTTGATAGGGGAATTTCAAACAGATTATGATAACTCAAATAATCTAGTTCTTTCTGCTCTCTACACTGCTGATTATATCATAATGTCTTCTGAAGTGAAGTTTGAACTAGAGGATTCTGTAAGAAGACAAGAAATTATTGATTTTTGGAAAAAATTGTCATTACCTAAGGAAGAAGCATGGTATGAATTAACACATCTTGTAGCATTTTCTTTCAAAGTTGCGTCTATATTGAGAAAGAGATTCTACTATCTTCTTGATCGAGGAGTTGCCAAACATATAGCGGCTGCATTAGTTGCAGATTATTATACCAGACATCTTTTGGTATTTGTAGGAGAAAAAATGCAATACATTCCACCATGGTGGGCTGCATTCCTGATTGAAACTGCTTTGTGCCAATCTATTTTTTCAAAATCCTTGGAAAAATGGAAGAACCTTCGAAATATTATGGAATCACAACAAACAGGAATTATCTCGCAGATTATTGCCAAACATTTTGCTAATGAAACAGAAGGAGAACCAAATCCAGCTGTTCCAATCCCTTATTTCAAGGAATCAACAATGTTTTATTACTTCAGATGGCAAGATGGTGAAACCAAAGGTGAAAAATTTGAATCCCTTATACCAGTGCTTAAGACTGCACAAGTTACCAAGGAATTCAAGAGTACTACAAAGCTGTTGAGTGGAGATTATCCTCATATATTAAAGTATATCAGATTTACAAATAAGCTAGAATCAATAACCTCAGAAATCAATTTTTTTGTTGTTCATGCCAGGACTGCAACAGCTGAAGGGTGGATAGGATTACTAAGTCCTCTAGATGATATTAATCTCAAGGAAGTTGAAGCTCTTCTACAACTAAAATTAGAAGATATTAGTGCATTTGAAAAATTCAAGAAAAATTTGCCTCAAATGGATGTTTTTAGACGAGTTAAGGAAGAAAGAGAAATTACAGAAGAAAAAATTGAAATTGAAGAACAACCTGAGCCTACAGGTTTCTTTAGAAAACTTTTCTCTGTTTTCAAGAAGAAAAAGGAGCCTAAAATTAGGAAATCAACAATTAAGAAAACGATACCAATTGATGCTTGGTCTCGACTGATTCTGGATGAAATGATAATGACCAGTGTATCTGGTATTGGTATAGGCGAAGAAGTTTACGACTCCTTCCGAGAAGATAATTTTATTATTAGTGGTGTGATTGAATCCAAACAGAAACAAACCCAGCCAACAGTTTTCTATTCTGAATCACCCATTCGGTTTCCTACTGAATTCTTAGATCCAGTGATTGGTATCGTAGAAATAGCTAAAAGGTTTATATCAGTTAGTTATATTGAGAAGATACTATCAATAATTCCCGAAGAAGCTTTCTTTGAAAATAAGTTGAATCCTGAAGTTTTTCGATTAGTAGAATTCGTCAAAGGAGATAAGGTGGTAATTGGTATCTTAGCTGAAAAACAAGCAAAAACTGCTTTGACAGTAGCAAGACCTGAACCAAATTATCAAAGAAGATCACTTATTAGGAAAGCAAACGAAATTTTACATGCTAGAAGAGTCAATAATATAATCGACTCAGGGAAGAGAACACTTGCTCGAGAAATTGACTGGGATAATGTAAATAAAAGCTATGAAGAAAAGCCATTGTTCTTCATAAGTTAGTTTTTGTCACTTTTTTTCCTTTATTCTTATTGGCGGATAAAACTATTAGAAAGTATATATTAAAAAAAGGATGTACTAGTTTAGGAAGAATTATTGTAATGGCTAGGGGTTCCAAGTATGAAAGATCAAGAAACTAATGCTAATTATTTCTTTGTTCGTGGACAAAAAGATTTCCAAGAGGGAAACTTTCAAAACTGCATTAAGGACCTCATTTATGCCCAAGAGATTTTTTCCTCAATTGGTAACAAAGGGCAATCCGCTGAGACATTATTATTATTAGGTACTGCTTACTACAACATAAACCAGTTTTCCCAAGCTCGTCAATTTTATTCATTAGCTATAAGCAGATTCCAAGAATTAAATCTTTCACCCCAAATAGGCGAATGCGCTCTTCTTCTAGGAGTGATTTACCGAGAAGAAGGGGAATTCAAAAAAAGTAAACAATACTTAGCTCAAGCCACAGATACTTTTACTAATTTGAGCAATTTGGAAAAACTTGGTGATTCATGGAAAGAACTTGCTCTTACTTACCAAACAGATTTAGTTGAATATTCTGCTTATCCTGCAAGAGCTGTTAATGCATACAAAAAGGCGATTGAGATTTATAAGAAAATTAAAGCACTTGATAAAAAAGCTGAAGTAGAGAATGATTTGGGTCACTTATTAGTATCCCAATCCAAATATGAAGAATCTTTGAAAGCTTTTCAAGATGCTCTGAATCATTTCAAAAAACAAAAAGATAAAGATCAAGTCATCTTATTATCTATTCTAATTGGGAGAGTATTTTTTGAATTGGACAAGAAATCAAAAGCAAAGGACTACATGTTCAAAGCTATAGATGAAATGAAGAACTTTCAATATTCAGCTGAAAAAATAAATCAACTTAAACAAACGATACTCACAATGTTCAATTGAGTTCTATTTGCTTAAAATTCTCTTATAGTCTGTTTCTAAAGATTCGTGTGGAGTTATAATCTCAATTTGTTTAAACTTTTGGGGAGCAGTAACTAAATCATAAAGGAATTTGATATCAAAGTCTTCGAAGTGTTTTGTATCTAATATTGACTTAGGCACCCTATGACCTAGAATTTGGTATCCTGTAAAAGTACGCTTCTTCTTCTTTGAGTCTTTTTCACTAATTGTTGTACCCACTAAGAGAAGTGATAATAATTCATCATTCTGGTTAAGTGCATTTATTACAAACATCTCCAAATGGTTCAAGATGTCGTTTCTACTGTTCTGATATGAAAAACCAGTTATTATTTCTCTTTGTGTATAATGATTCTTAATACTGTTGAGCAATTTTTTCTCCAAAAAATCTCTTTTTACACCAAAAACCGCATCTGAATCACTTACTGAATTTCTATAATTAATTTGCTTGTCTTTTTTCCCAGCGAGATTATCTTCATTTGTTTTAATTCTTAATCCTTTAAGCCTTTGAGATGTCTGTTGTGAAGTCTCCAAATCGTAAATCATTGTAGTTTCCATGGTGATAGAAAGAGTATATGCATAGTTTTTCTTTATTCTTCTTTGTTCTTCATCCTTCAGGTTTTTCATCTGACTTATTGCTTTCTCAAAATAAACTAGTGACACTTTATAATCTTTGAAATTGGCTATCCCATTTGCGATTCCATAATAATAAAGAGATCTTTTATCCTTGGGAAGATTCTCAATAAACAAATCGATTTCTTTCAGAGAGCGTTCAATTAAGTTTTCAGAAAGTTTTAGAAAACTTACAAGTATAGAAAGTCTTCGAGTTGCTTCATAATCTGATTTGAATTGTTTGATAGTTCTAAGTACAACAGTGACACCTTTCAAAATCATATCTTGGTTCTTAGGATTAGCAACAAGTTCTGGGCTTTCAGAAAAGATCTGAAGAAAACAATCAGCTGGCATAATCAACTTATTATTAGGATATTTCTTTGTCGTAATGAGATCAATTACATATGAGCAATATTCAGCAGCTTTACTGTATTCTTTTTTGAAAAAGTGCATCAAACCAATATTAACATCACAAAAAACTATATTTTCATAGAATTCATTCTTTTCAGAGATTTCCTTAGATTTAAGTAAAAATTCTACAGCTTTGTCCTTCAAAACAGTTCTATTAATAACAAACATGAGATTTAGAACTCTTACTATAAGCCTAGGATCATTCAGTTCTTCAGCTATAGAATTTGCACGATTAACAGATTTTGTTGCTCCTTCATAATCATTAGCTAGAATAAATGAATCAGTTAAAGTGAGATAGAAGAACGCGCTCAAATACTTTGGAACCAGATTAAGCAAGGGCTTAGTAGCTTTTAATATAATCAAGGCTTCTTTTCGTTTTTCTTTGTTAAGGAATATTTTACTCTCATACAACAGATGTTCAACAAACTTCTCTAGTGAAAAGTTAGAGTCTAACCCAAGATGGGTAAGAATTTCTTCAAATTTACTCCTGTCCTTTACATTGACAACGAATTCATCGAGGTTTATTCCTTTCAAATAATTATGAAGAGCAACAGTCATTGATAGCAATTCCATAAAATAAATAAATCTGTTTTGTTTGAAGGCTTAAAAATTATGAAGTGCGAAATTAACTTACTTTAACTTCTAATTCCTCTTTTAATTTTGAAATTAAAACAGTAATTTGTTCTCCAGATTTCATATCTCTAAGAGTGACTTTATCTTCATTTAAATCTCGCTTTCCTACAATGATCATATAAGGTACATTTCTGCTTCCAGCATCCTCTAATTGTCTTGAAAGCTTCCACCCAAATGGATTGAAGACTACCGAAAAATCTTTCCGTAAATCCTGAGCAATTTTTGCAGCTGCTTTCACTACATCTTCTGAAATAGCGGCAACGTAAATCTCTGCGGGATGTTTGTAAGAGGGAAACCTGTTTAATTTCTTCAAAATAGAATGAAGCACTGTTTCACCCATTCCTATTCCTGTAGCTGGGATTTTTCCACCACCAAAACTTTCAACAAGTTGATCATACCTTCCTCCTCCAGCGATTGCTCTAGCAACTGAACCTGTTCGGTCTAAGAATTCATAAACAACTCCAGTGTAATAGTCCAAACCCCGAGCTATTGACATATCAAATTCACAGTTTCCAAGAACATCAAAAGATTCTAGATAGGTCAGTAACTCTTCCATATTCTCTATAGCAAGTTTAACCCTATCACCTACTTCAAGAGATTTCAAAGCTACGATGACATCTTGAGGAATTCCTTTGATTAAAGTAAAATCATATACCTTGGAGGTCTGTTCTGCACTAAGGCCTATACTCTCTAAAGCTGCTTTAACTTCTTTTTCTTCAATTATCATTAATTCATCAAGATATTGTGCCAAGTCAGATTTGCTCTCTATATCAGGATAGTTCTTCTCCTTTCTTGGATCTTGTTGCCAGATTGTTCGAAATTGCTGTGCAAGAACTTTAGACTCAGAAGATTTGAAACCTTTTTTTATCAAATCAGTTTCAATTGCGCTCTGAACATATTTTCCTTTAGCATCGATAATTCTGATAACTTCTTCTTTATCTTTAACATCAAGAAATTCCAAATAACTTTGAAGAAGCTCTCTACTATTTATTACACAAACAAACTCTTCATCTTTTAATCCAGCAGTCTTGATAATATTTGTTGTTAAAGCAATTATTTCTGCATCTGCTGCGGGATGATTTACTCCTATAATATCAGCATTAAGTTGAAAATGTTCCTTCACTCTTCCTCTCTGGGGAGTCTCATCTCTAAAAACCCTAGGAAGACAGTACCATCGAATTGGTTTAGGGTATCTTTGATGTTGATTAGCTATTAATCGGGCTAAAGAAGGGGTCATCTCAGGACGAAGAACTAGTTTACGTTTTTCTCTGTCTAGTAATCTATATGTTTCTGTGGCAAGATTTTGACCCGATTTGTATTCGATTAGTTTAGCATATTCTAAAATGGGTCCTTCATATAACTCATATCCAAATTGCTTAGATATATTATGCATAGCATCGAATATCACCTTATATTCAGCATAATCCTCTGGATAGAAATCTCTGTTTCCCTTAATGCCTTTAAGTATCTCTTTGAGTTCGGAATCCATGATATAATCAGATATAGTTAAAATAAAAAATATTTAACAATATTGTTTAAGAGAATTTTTGGTTTATTCATCAATAGACGCGATTTCAAACATAGGTTGTTGGGTTTCAGACCAGAATGTTTGGTTATCAATCATATATTTTACAAGATAGCTAGTTAAATCTGATTCAGACAAATTAGTTCCTTTTTGAACACGTAAACCATGAATTTCTTTTATAAATTCAGTTAGAAGTTTCATCAGCAGATTAGTTCCTTTAAATTCTTCACTTTTAGTAGTTACTAACCAACAAGAAGTTTGACTATCTGCAGCTGCGATAACTTGTCGTCCTCCAACCCGCATATATTCGAGAACAGATTCATCTTCTGAAGCAAACTTGTACCTAATTACTGGAAATAACCCTTTATCTAGAATTTTATCGGCAACTGTCCTAATACGAGCTTCCACCATACCTTGCTCTGTTTTAATGTAAGCGACGAAATAGTCAACTGTTATTCCTGCACTTATCAAATTAGAAATAATGGTATTTGCTAACCAGTCTACTGTTTTGTTGAGATTCTTACCAGTTATAGGTGAAATAGATAGAAAATCAATTGTAATTTCTTCTGTTGAGTTTTGGAAAATTTGAGTAATTGATTTAATTACTTCTTTGTTAATAGGTTGATCCCAAGTGTTGATAAGAACTAATACAGGAGATTCTTTCTTAATCCACTTAAGAGCACGGACAAACCATTGTTTTGACTCATCAATCTTTTCTTCTTTTGTAGCATCCACAACATAAATCAAAGCGTCTGATCGAGAGATATAGCTTGGCCATAGGGAGTTTCTAAAGGGTTCCTTACCACCGAGGTCAGTTAAACCTAAATTTAATCCACTTATTTTAACAATTTCTTGATTAATACCATAAGTTGAATAGGTTTCTGAAATTTCATCACGCAATAGTTTGTTAACTATAGCGGTTTTACCAACCCCATCTAGACCTGCAATTGAGACTGATAAATCTCTTGAGGATGTTACCCATTCATTACCTTGATTTGACTCCAACAATATTTCCCACTTCTGCTCTGATTCATTAGATAATTGTGAATCGTCAGAAAACCCCATTAATATATTCACTTGGACTCTTAAAAATATTTGCAGATAGGTAAAAAAGAGTTTAAAGAATATTGTCAATAGTTTGTGAGCATTCAAAAGATAAGTAAAACAGCAATTTCAAGCCTTAAAAAAATTTTTTCAAGACAGCAAGAGTTATATATCAATGAATAGACAAATTTCTTGATTTAATACATATTAAACTTAAATGAGGTTAATAAAATGTATGGCCAACCTGTTTATATATTAAAGGAAGGAACCGAAAGGACAAGAGGAAAAGATGCTCAGAGAAATAACATTACAGCAGCAAGAGCTGTCTCTGAAGCTATTCGTTCAGCACTAGGTCCTAAAGGCATGGATAAAATGCTCATCGATAACTTTGGGGACACCACAGTTACCAACGATGGCGCAACTATCCTTAAGGAAATTGAAGTAAGCCATCCAGCTGCCAAATTCGTTATTGATTTAGCTAAAACCCAAGATCAAGAAACAGGCGATGGTACAACCACTGTTGTAGTTATTGCTGGTGAATTACTCAAACAAGCTGAAGAATTATTAGATTTGGATATTCATCCTACTTCTATTATTGAAGGTTATAGATTATCTCTTTTTCAAGCTGATAAGGTACTGGAAGAAATGGCAATGGATGTTTCCTTTGAAGATGATAAAATCCTAAGAGCTGTTGCTGAAACTTCTATGTCTTCTAAAATAGTTAGCGGAGAGAAGGGTCCCCTTTCAGAAATCGTTGTTAAAGCAGTAAAATCTGTTACTGAGGACGAAGATGGGGAATTAGTAGCTGATATTGATAATATTCAAATTCAGAAGAAAAAAGGCGGAAGCTTAGTTGATACTGAATTAATTGATGGTATTATTCTAGACAAAGAATTCGTACATGCAGACATGCCTAAGAAAATTGATGATGCAAAGATTCTGTTGTTAGACAAGGGTTTAGAACTAAGTAAAACTGAAATTGATGCCAAGATTAATATCACTAGTCCAGATCAAATCCAAGCATTTCTTGATAGTGAACATGAAATGTTAAAGGAAATGGCTGACAAAATCATTGCTTCAGGCGCTAATGTGGTTCTTTGTCAGAAAGGTATTGATGATATTATTCAACATTATCTAGCTAAGAAAGGAATTGGTGCAGTTAGAAGGATCAAGAAAAGTGATATGGAAAAACTAGCCAAAGCCACTGGTGCACAAATCACCACAAGTTTAGATGATCTTGAAGGTTACATTGGTAAAGCTCAAGTTGCTGAAGAAAAATCTATTGCAGACGATAATATGATTTTCATAACTGGTTGTGAGAATCCTAAAGCTGTTTCTATCATCATTAGAGGGGGAACAGAAATGATTGTAGATGAAGCTGATAGAGCAATTCATGATGCTTTATGTGTTGTTCGTCAGGTTATTCATGACAAACAAGTTGTTCCAGGTGGTGGAGCTCCTGAAATAAGGATTAGCAAAAAACTTGGTGATTTCGCAATGGGTCAAACCAGCAAAGTTCAATTAGCAATCGAAAAGTTTGCCAAAGCAATGGAAATTATTCCAAGAACATTAGCAGAAAATGCTGGATTGGATCCAATAGATGTTCTTTCTGAACTACACGTTCAACATGCTAAAGATGGACATGGATATGGTGTGAATCCTTTCAAATCCAAAGTTGATGACATGACCAAGCTTAATGTCTTTGAACCAATTTCAGTTAAGAAACAAGCAATCAGTAGTGCTGCTGAAGCTGCGGAAATGATTCTCCGTATAGACGATGTCATCGCTGCTAAAGAATTATCAGGTGGTCCAGCACCTCCAGGTGGTCCTGGTGGTGGAATGGACGAGGATTATTAATCCTACCTCCTACTCTTTTTTTACTTTAATTAAAAATTAAAACAGAATATTTAGACTCTATAAGTCTTCAATGCACTTGTTATTTTATGTAGCATATCCTCAGTAACTTTGTCTGATTCAAGTTCTACTATTGCTACCCAAGTAGAATAAGCTGCTTCTCTTACATCTTTATTATGGTCAGTCATACCATCGACTATGATATCGACTATTTCAGTTGTAAGAGGCAAACCTTCTTTCTTTATTTTGGTTGGAGTATACGACATTTTCCCCCATCTTTATTTATTTTGAATTCTTTAAAAATGTTTTTCATGAACGTCTAATTTAGTCAGAAGATGCATTTTTAAGTGAAATACTACTATTAGGTTGTAATGCAAAAAAAAAAATAAAAAATAGAGCAAATTATGAAGATTTTACTCTTTCAGCAACTGCTTTGCCTAGTTGTTTAGCTTGTTCTAAAACTTCATCTGTAGGAGAACCTTTAAACTCTAGCAGAGGATCAACAATTTCCCAATCTAATTCTTGAACTTGATCAGCGGCTTGTTTTAAAGCTCTACCACTCCACATAGAAGAACCAAAGAAACCAACAATTCTTTCTTTTAGATCTTTTCGCTTAATAAGGTGCAGATAATATGAAGCATTTAGGAATGGACCACCATCATATGTTGGAAATCCTAAAATAACTCCTTTGTACTTCCAAGTCTCTTTTATCAAATAACTGAGATGGTCAGTAGAGAAATTCAAGACTTTAACGGGAAGGCCAACTTCTTTTATTCCTTCAACCACATGATTTACAACTTTCGCTGTGTTTCCATACATTGACCCCCATATAACTGCAACACCTGGTATTGCCATCCTATCAGAAAGATGTATGTACAAATCAATGATTCTTTGAGGATTTTTTCGCCATATAAGTCCATGAGCAGGAGCAATAATTTTGATATCTAATCCAGCTAACTTCTCCATTGCCTTCTTGACATATTTAACATATTTTGCTACAATGTTACTGAAATAGCGAATAGTTTCTTCATAGTAAATGTCGGGATCACACTCATCATCAAATAAACCAAAATCCAGAGCTTTGTATGATCCAAATGCATCACATGAGAACAGAATTTTATCTTTAATATCATAAGTAATCATTGTTTCAGGCCAATGAACCAAAGGATCCATATAGAAAACCAGTTCTCTACCCCCCAAATCCAGTTTTTCACCTTCTTCAACAACATGAATATTTTCAGTTATTCCGTAAAGACTATCAAGCATTCCTTCAGCCTTTTTAGAACAATAAATTGTTGCATTTGGGATCTTTTCTAGAAGACGAGGTAAAGAGCTGCTATGATCGGGTTCAATGTGATTTAGAATAATATAATCTATATCAAAAGAGGTAACTTCCTCCACCTTTTTTAGAAATTCATCAATAAAGGGTATTTTTACTGTTTCAATTAGAGCTGTTTTTTCCCCTTTAACTATGTAACTGTTGTAACTTACTCCTTCAGGAATAGGCCAAAGCCCTTCAAATAACTTTGTTAAATGATCATTTACACCAACATAATACACATCAGGAACTACTTCTTTCATTTTTATCAACATTTGTGGTTTAATTGTGATTAATTTAAAGTCTCTGTTTAGAGGTTTATCCTCAAAATCAATCACTATAAACTCATGTGTTGAATTTAAAAAATTTTAGGTTTTTCAAACATTTTAAAAACACTCTTCTAACCAAAATTCTTAACTAGTTTAACAAAATAGTATCTTTGTATAAAATGGAACTCAAAGGGATAGATAAACAAATTCTCCAGAAGTTACAAGAGTCAAAACTCACTTTGGAAAATATTGCAGTTTCAACTTCTGACGAGCTGATTAGAAAGGTTGAAATTAATAAGAAAGATGCGATAAAAGTAATAGAAGCTGCACAAAACGAACTAGGAATCCAACCAGTTACAGCTTTACAATTTCTAGAGGCAGAAGGTAGAAGGGGTAAAATCACCACATCATCTTCAGAATTTGATGGGATATTAGGTGGAGGGATCTGGACACAAGAACTGACTGAAGTAGCTGGTGGATTTGGTTCAGGTAAAACTCAACTATGTTTCCAGCTATGTATCAATATTCAACTTCCTTTTGATGAAGGAGGATTAGAAGGAAATGCATTCTTTATAGATACTGAGAGAACCTTTTCTCCGAAAAGAATTGTCGAGATGGCGACTTATCGAGGATTGGAAGTAGAGGAAATTCTTGAAAATATCTATATTAATTCTGCACTTAATACACATCATCTCTTTAGTATAGTTGATACTCTTGATGAGATAATTCAAGAAAAGAACATTAAACTGCTTATAGTTGATTCCTTTGCTTCCCATTTCAGATCTGAATATATAGGTAAAGAGAGATTAGTTGAGAGGCAACAAAGAATCATGCAAATTGCAGAAAAGCTAATTGCATTAGCAGTAAAATATGATCTTGCGGTTGTAGTAACTAATCAAATTATGGCGAATGTTGAAGAGTTTCTTTTTGGTAGTCCTGAAGAACCAGCTCTGGGTTTTGCATGGGCTCATAGACCACAACAGAGAATATTTTTGAGAAAATCTAGAGGGAGTTCAAGAATAGCAAGACTATTTGACAGTTCTAGAATGCCCGAAAGAGAAGCATTATTCTATGTCACAGAAAGTGGATTAACTGATGCACCATTTTCTTCAGATTTCTATTCGTAAACAGTTCTAAAAAACAATGAATACAGCAATAAGATGTTAAAATAGAATCAAAATTAAGGGAGGATTTAGCTACTTTCTGAAGCCTTAGCAGAGGTTGCTGAATAAACTTTAGTTCTTCTTGAAGCAACTACAAGTTCAATAATTTTGTTTTCTTCAGCTTCACGCAAGAATTTCTTTGCTGTGCTTACTCTAATATTGAATTTATCAGACAAATAAGCAGGAGTAATCCCCTTAGCTCTTCGAATCTCAGCATCTATTTTCTTCTTTGTCTCATCATCAGGAGTAAGATCACGTATTGTGGGAATGAATTCCACTACGAGACCAAATTTTTTCTTCTTTCTGATTACTTTTCTTTCTCGTGAAGACATTTCTCTCGTTTTTGCGTTTATGTGCTGACTTTTAAGTTATTCGATTGAATTGTTTTTATAGTTTTTAATATCAAAGAGAGAATACGAAACATTCCCCGAAGATTCTTTTCATTGACCACAACTTTGATAATATTCTCCATCAAGTTTTCTTATGGATAAGCTGGAAATCCTTTTGCAAACTTTCAAAGGACTAAATGAAGAATATCCTCTTTTCAGTCTATGGAAACATTTTCCGAATAGTGATAGAGATCCTTACCAACTTGCTAAAGCTCATGTAGAGTTCTATAATAAACACAAATTTGACTTAATGAAAATATCTCCTCATGGTAGGTTTCCAGTTGTTGATTATGGATGTGTTGTAGCAAAGGATTACGACCCCATTACAGGAAGTACAAGTTGTGAGAACTGTTGTATTGATACAATTGATGACTGGGAATCATTAGAATCTATTGCTGTTGGAGAAGGGGAACTGGGTAAGCAATTAAAAACTGTAGAGCTAATTAGTAAGGATTTAGAGAGTTTACCAAAAATGATGACTTTGTTTTCACCCTTAATGGTTGCTTCAAAAATGGATTGTGATTTAGTTTCAAACATAAATAAGAAACCAGACACGATAAGGGAATCTCTGTTTACAATAACCGAGGATATTATTGAATTTGCGAAAGCATCAATTGATGCAGGTGCAGAAGGGATTTTCCTAGCTTCTCAGCACTTTAGAAAAACCGAATTATCATGGGAAGAAGTGCTGAAATTTGAAATACCGTTTATGAAAAAATTATTATCAAAAATAAGGAGAAAGGTTGAATTCATTGTGATGCACGTCCATGGACAGGAGATACGTTTCAGAGAAGCTGCTGAATTGATGGAAGTCGATGCCTTAAATTGGCATGATAGATTGACATGGCCCGAAATAGGCGAAGCAGCAGAAATATTTCCAAAAGGATTGCTTGCTGGTATTGATGAAACGAGAGCTTTAGTTGATGGGAAACCTGACGACATAAAGAATAATATCCTTGATGCGCTGAAAAAATCTACAGAGAATGATAATAGAGTCATTATTGCACCAGGATGTGTAATTCCCATAACTGCTCCAGACGAAAATATCGAAATCATTTCCCAAACAATTAAAAAAACTAGAAAAGGATAGAGGGCTATGAAAATAGAAGAAGAAGAGATCATTATTGCTAAACAAGCAACTAGATTTGGGTGGAAGGATTTTACTCTCAACCTTCTCTTTAGCTTGATAATGATAGCAAGTTTTGTTGTTTTTGTAATTTGGGATAGTCCTGCCAGCGATGATATAACAGATTGGTTACTAAGAATTGCAGTTACTTTGCTTCCTCTGTTT
>DXJF01000021.1 GCA_019057375.1 Candidatus Heimdallarchaeota archaeon | reverse complement strand
TTTCCAGAGCTTTCATATGATTTTTACCTAATCCTAAATCAGGATTTTCAATCCATCCTAGATAATCTGGTTCAGCTAAAGCAACAATATATCCTCCTTCTTTAACGACTCTTTTCAGTTCCATAAGTACACCAAATGGCTTAGGTTTCCAAAGGAAGAAATAATGACAAAATACTATATCAAAAGAATCGTCTCTCATGGAAAGCTTATCAGCTACTTCTCTATAGAATTCAATACCTTTAATTTTCTCTGAAGCATTTGCAATGTTAATGTGATCAGAGTCTATTGCTGTAATTTGAGCCTCTGTTTCTTTACGCAGTTCTTGACTTATTATGCCTTGTCTGCACCCAACTTCTAGAACTCTTCTAGCATTTTTTAGACCTACTTTCTCATAGATTTTCTTCCTAAACTCCTTTGTATATTCAATCTCTCTTAGGAATTCATCATAATAATGAGGGGGATGGTTTAGATTAAATCCTTCACTCAGTTTTATTCACCTTTAATTTCTACCATAAATTAGCTTGGGAAATAAATAAGCCTTTGCCTTAAACTATGCTTTTGCTTTTGATAGAACACAATTTATATATTGAAAATGGAATTAAGAAATAATTAGGTGATTAGACTGAAATTGAAACATTTTAGTGAAACTGAGGAATTGGAAGTAACTGATTACGGATCTACAGAGACAACAATTAGGTGGTTAATTTCTAGAGAGAAAGAAGGAGCGCCAAGATTTGCTATGAGACGATTTGAACTCAAACCAGGTGGTCAGATAGGCATACATGGTCATCCTCAAGAGCATGAGATTTATGTTTTAAGCGGAGAAGGGAAGGTTTTCACTCACTTTGAAAAACATGAAGTCAAAAAAGATGATGTATTATACGTTCCACCAGATGAACCTCATGGATATGAAAATACAGGTAAAGAAAATCTTGTCTTTCTATGTATTATACCATA
This sequence comes from Candidatus Heimdallarchaeota archaeon, assembly GCA_019057375.1. GTDB lineage: Archaea > Asgardarchaeota > Heimdallarchaeia > Heimdallarchaeales > Heimdallarchaeaceae > UBA460. Next base: position 35,689 of record DXJF01000021.1, on the reverse strand, counting down.
TCTAGATTGAGAATTCTTTAGGCTCTTCAGGTCTAGTAAACTCATTAAGTCATTTCTCAATATTTCTGAGGCAATATGGACATTTAAGTATTGTTTCAAGCCATTGTTTATTCAAATTCAGTTGAAAGATTTAGACTCCTACCAATCTGAAATATCAGCTAAGCAGTTTGGACATTGTGATTTTATTTTCAACCATTTGTTTAAGTGAGATCTATGAGCATATACTCCACAACAAGGTAAAGTAACAATTTCCTTCATTTCTGTAATTCGTAGATCTAAATGGCAAACTATGCAAATTGGTCTTGGGGAATTACATTTATTGCAATATTCTTCAGTAGGATCAATGAAATCCCTGCAATTATAGCATCTAAGTTTTTCAACTTTAGTTGCTTTAGTTTCTAAAGTGGGAGAACGTACAGCTTCTTCAATAAGAAGAACTGTTAAAATAAGATCAATAGCGACTCTTTCATCAAGAACAAGTAACTCCACATATTCTTCTCTTATAAAGATGAACACAATACTTTTATGAACATCTAAGAACCGATTTAAAATAATATTATCCTTGAAAATCTTTTTCCAAATATTTGGGGATTGAGTAAAAATTCTGTACACTTCACTCATTACTGGTATTTCTATTCCTAACAAATACCATTCAATATTGCTTTTTTTAGCTCTAAAATCTATAGAATACGGTATAGATTCTCTCCAACTAGCTCGAATTCTAATATATTTTCCATCTTCAACTGTTAATCTTATTTTAGAAAAGGAAGAGAGTTTATGCGATTCTTCAATGTTGAAAATATATGCTTCTTCTACATGTTCATATCTATCTGTGTAAACTTCTTCTACAAGTTTTCCAGATAAATCCCAATTATTCGAGAAGTAGCTAAGTGTTTCCTTCATACTGAGACTTTTTTTAAAGAATTTCTTTCTTACTGTATCTTTGTAATGCAGTTGCTTTCTTCTTCTATATCTGAAATGGTAAAATAGGGCAAAAAAGACTAGAACAATTCCAGAAACAACTGCAAGTATTACTCCTAAAATGGTTTGATCTAGGTCCCGCATCAATTATTCCCAACTTTTTTCTTAAATTCAAATTTTTTATCAAAGCATAAGTTTTTTTGCCCAATGACTTATGTCTTCATGACAGTTTGGACATTTCTTATTCTTCTTTAACCAAGTGAGGATGTGTTCTTTGTGAGAATAAATCTTACAACACGGCAATTGAACAACCTCTTGTTTTTCTGAAGGTTTCAAATCTTGGAAGCAGATTAAACATCGAGGGCGGGGTGCTGAACACTTATCACATTCCTCCTCTAGAGGATCAAAAGGATCCTCACAATTGTAACACTTCAATTGCTCTACATCATACTCTTTCATATCAACAAAGAGATTTTTAACATTGAAATGTAAAAACTTGATAAAATTCAGAACACTAACAACACCTGTTTCAGAATAAACTACAGCTTCAAAATAATCTTCTTTTAGATAAAAATATTCCAATTCATTTTGTAAGGACAAAAGATGGTCTACAGATTTATTTATTGCAAGAATGTTTTCCCACATTTCTCCTTTTTCAGTAGAAACAGAATACACATTAGCTAGTTGAGGAACGCGGATCTCATTTATACCCGATGAAAAAACCTTTTGTTTATTCTTCACTTCCAAATCGGAAGGAATTACTTTGGATAAGGTTGCATAGATCTTAATAGCATTATTCCGATGTTGGATTATCTTAATATCTGAAAAAAGAGAGTATGGATTATCAACAGGAATTTTTACTTGTATTCCATTTAATGCTCTATCAACGTTTGAATCATCAGATATTTTTAGAATTCTTAGAACTCGGTTGAAATCAATCTGGAGTTTTTGTTGATAAGCAGAATATGTCGGTTGTGGTTGTGTATAGCTAACATACGTTGGTCTTCTAGCTCTATCTAATCTCTTTTTTTTGCGTGCTCTACTTACAGGAATTGCAATAAAAGCTATAACAACTAGTATAATTAAATACAAAAAATCAGTATAATCAACCATTTTGTCAACTCCTCTTTTTCTATTTATTAATAATATTTACTCCTTTTTTTATATTTCTATTTTGTTTATCCATCTGCTTAAATCCGCATGACAATTGGGACAACTTGGTTTCTTTCTCAACCAAACAATCATATGGTCTTTGTGAGCATAGATTTTACAACAAGGAAGAATTACAACAGCAGTGTCAATCTCAGGTTTCAAGTCTTGAAAACACACAATACATCTAGGTCTAGGACTTCCACATTTAGTACAAACATCTTCAAGAGGATCAAAAGGATCCTGACAGTTATAACAAAGCATTGTTTCTGCTTTGGAAACTTTGATTGAACCAGACATCTTCTCCATTGAAGGGTTAAGGTCTATAACCCAGTCTAGGACTTTGAGTATTGCTTTACTAGAATAAATTATCGCTTCAATATATTGACCTTTGAGAGAAAACTGTTCTAAATATGAGCGTAAAAGTACTAAGTTCTCCTTGAGTAATGTGTCTTTGAAAAGACTCTCCCAAACATTTGGGGTTGGAGAATTTAACACAAATGCATTTGCCAACCTAGGAATGATGAATTCATTTCTCTGAAAAGTAAAAGCACTATCTTTTCTTTGTATATCTAGCGAAAGTAATGAATCGCTCTTCAATTTTATGACTAATCGAAGTGCCTTAAAAGAGCTATAATATTCTATTTTTAATCGTGTAAATACCTCATAGAACTTATGATTAATCGGTACACCATATGTAACACTTTGTTCAAGTTTTTCTATTATATTTTCTGAAGTGAAACCAGGAAGTTGAATAAGAGAATCAAAATCAAGTTTGATCTCTTGTTTTGCCTTTAGCTGCCTCTTAGAAGATTTCTTAACAACATCATCTTCTATTATTTGATTTCTATCTAGTTTATTACTGAACAATTTTACTAAATAAATAAGGAAAATTGTTGTGGGAATAATAACAGCGAAGACATAAACAAAGAGAGCGGTTATATCTATGGAAGTAAGATTATACCAAGCTGCAGTTAATCCAAAACAATAAGCTGCTTGAAGCAATACTACTCCAATCACCTCATAAAAACTGTTTTCGATATTGATTTCCTTCTTATAGAACCATAATTTAAATCCTTTAGATATCCATGCAGCTAATACTATAATTGTAACTACTAGTGGAATAATGAAGAGCATCACAAAACTGGGAAAATTACCATTTTTTGTAATATAATATCCTTCTATCAGTAAAAGGCTAATTAGCGAAAAACAATAAGTAATAGTTAAGAATTTGACTATTGGAAATTTTCTTGACATATTTACTCTTCTTCTTCCTCAATTGTTTTTTCTACTTCTTGTATCTTAGTTTCACTTGATACAATGTTCTCAGCTTCACAATGAGGGCAGATAATTATCAAGAACTCACCATCAGTCTTTCTTTCTCCTCCCTCCAATTCTTTGCTGCACATGTCACAGAAATCTGGTTCTGGAAAACTGGGTAATTCAACCAAAATTTCCTTTTCCTTCTTCAATTCCTGCCAGTTTATGATAATATACATAGAACACCAAATAATGAACAAACCAGCGATTGAAGCTGCGAGAATTATCATCCACAAAAGGTCTCTTATGAAACCTATTACAAAACCAGAAGCGAATAATATAACAAAAGCTGCTGAGAGCCATAGAAAATTATCTACTTCCATGTCGTCAAAGAACTTTATTACGGACATTAATAATATTTTAGTGAAACTTATATAAAAATAATTGTTTTCTCATCGGTTTAAAAGATAATAAAACCACCTTAATCTTACTAATTAAGTAAAATATTACGGGAGCTTTTATAGTCAACACTTATAGAAAAATTTAATGGCGAAGGTAATAAGAGTAGAATGTATTGAACTCAGTTATCATCAAGCTTTGAGTAAACTTTGTCATCAAGTTAAAAATCTCTATAATCGAGCTAATTTTCTGGTAAAACAATCTTTAAGCAAATATAAAAAAATACTAGTTTATTTTGATCTCAACAATTTGCTTAGGGAAGAAGACTGTTATCGAATCCTTCCAGCACAAACAGCCCAACACACTATCAAACTCCTGTGTAGGAACTGGAAAGGTTACTTCCAAGCTAAAAAAGAGTGGAAGAAAAATCCTTCAGCATTCTTTGCTATGCCTAATCCACCTAACTATAAAGCTAGTGATGGGGAAACGGTAGCTATTTTCACAAATCAACAAGCGAGACTGCAGAATGGATGGATAGTCTTACCCAAAAAAGTAGGATTTTATTATAAAACTCGGTTTACTTCCCTTGCAAAATTAAAAGAAGTAAGGATTATCCCTAGAAGAGTGGGGTACACCCTCGAATTAGTGTATGAGAAAACCTTACCTAAAAAAAGAAGAAGATATACCAGGAAAGGAGCAATAGATTTAGGATCTATCAATCTTGTGACCTTTGTAGATAACCTTGGAAATCAACCAATTGTTATCAAGGATCACGAGAAGGGAATCAAAAGTATCATCCAATATTATATGAAAAAACAAAAACATCTACAGGAACAATATGTACAACAGCAAAAACATCAATTGAAACAGTTTAATAAGCTCCATTATGGAGCTGCATTATATGAACTTAGGGACAAATGGAGGAAAAAACTAAAGGATGCAGTTCATAAACTCACTCGATATTTAGTTAACTTATGGGTAGAGAGGAACCTGCATGAAGTTATCATAGGTTACAATGAAAAATGGAAACAAAAAGCCCACTTTTCAAAGAAAATCACACAAATGTTTGTAGCTATCCCCTTCGATAAAATCATAAATCAACTTAAATACAAAGCCGAGGAGCTTGGGATTGAAGTTGAGCTCATTCCAGAAGAGTATACTTCTAAAACTAGTTTTTTGGACAATGAATTTCCTGTAGAAAGAAAGATATATACTGGACGCAGAACAACCCGAGGACTATTTCGTACTTCTCAAGGTTTCCTAATCAATGCTGATGTTAATGCTGCATATAATATTTTAATCAAAAGCGATCCGAAAGCATTGCCTAAACGGCGTGTGAACGGGGTAGGAGGATATGTGATGTATCCACGTAGAGTGAGTGTAGACCCACAATGACCTCTCCAAAAGACATTCAACTGCACTTGTTGCTAAACACAAGTGGATAACAACTCATCACTTAATTATTCCTTTTCAAAAATGAGTAGATTGTAATTGGTAGAATTATACTAAAAATTTAATAAAATCCAAGGAAATATCAAATTATGACAACCTTTGGAGTGCAGATTGAACCTCAAATGGGGTATAATTGGAAAGAAATCTATGATATAGTTCAAACAGCAGAAAAAAATGGTTTTACTCATACATGGTTTTCAGATCATTTTCTTTTGAGAGAAGATTCAGTAGATACTGATTGTTACGAATGTATAGCTGTAATGATGGGAGCAGCAGCTAAAACAGAAAAATTACGTATAGGACCATTAGTTCTGTGTAATCTCTACAGACATCCTGCTGTACTTGCAAAACAGATAGCTACTCTTGATCATTTTAGTGAAGGGAGAATAGAGTTTGGTTTTGGAACAGGATGGAAGGAAATTGAATTCAATCAATATGGTATTGATTTTCCAAGTGGTGGGGTTCGATTAGGGATGTTTGAAGAAGCTCTGCAAATCATTAAGAGTCTCTGGACTGAAGAGAGAACCACTTTTGAAGGAAAATACTACAAAATCAAAAAAGCTGTAGCTTCTCCTAAACCATATCAAAAACCTCATCCAACAATTTGGATAGGTGTAGGAAGTGGGAAAGATAAAATCTTGAATCTTACTGCTAAATACGGTGAAGGAGTGAATTTTGCATGGGCAGTACCAGTGGAAGAGTTAGAACAGAAACTCAATAAACTTGATAATTTAATGGCTGAACATGGTAGAGATCCTAAGCTTATGAAAAAATCATATGGAGCTTGGTCACATATTTACAAAGATGAAGATGAAAAGAAGAAGCACATGAAAGAAACAGCTGAACATCAGAAGATTACTATTGAAGAACTTAAAACACGTCTAGAAAAAATTCTTCATGGAACACCAGATGAGATAGTTTCTAAAATTAAAGACTATAAAAAAATAGGCGCTAATCATTTCATTATGTTCTTCCCTCTGAAAGAAGAAGTTGATCAAATAAAGATTTTTGCTGAAAAAGTTATGCCAAAAATCTAAATTACTCATTCAAGTTAGGGTCTGAGAAATCATATTCTTTTAAATTTGTTATTTGTTTTTTTACAAGAAATAGCAAAGTAAGTATAGTTAGGGTTCCTATAATGAAAACATAGTAGAAGATTATATTTGCAGTAATGAATTTCTTGCTTACTTCTGTCACATATAGCCAAAAAATTGAACCTGATGAGAATAACAATCCAATCATTGAAAATATTGCCAAAAAGAATGGTACTTTATTTTTGGATATTGAAAATTTATATTTTTCAGATGATGGTTCTTTTCTCTGTAATTGTATAATTCCACAAGTTGGTATAAATGAAACTGTATTAAAATTTAATACTAATAACAATAAGAGATAAGAAATTCCCTCATCAGAGCCATAAATTCTCACGTAAGACAATGCAAAAAACACTATTGTTGAAGAAATCAGCAGAATCATAACAGTAGGTATTAGAAATTTGAGTATACTTTTCTTTTTACTTTTCTGCTCATAATTCTTAGTGTCAAGATTATTTCTCGGATTAATTGCAGAAATAAAAACTAAAGAAGGGAGCCCAATAATTATAGCAGTAAAATAAAGAAAAAACACCCATCCTTCATCGTTTTTTAAGAAAACAGGAGAGAGAATTACAATTATATTTGTTAGAATCAAAGATGAAACTAAAAACCAATAAAATGCTTGCATTAAAAACCTGCTATTTCTGTTCTTTCTAGTATGCCTAATAAAAATTACTAAGCCAATTATGAGAAAGAAGATTAATAGAATGTATATAATAAATAAAGCAAGAACTTCAGAAAAGAAAAGGATAAAAAGCGGAATATTAGTAATTATTAAGTATAATGAACCAATGATTAAAATTGGGATGTTTAAATAAGTTTCTTTCTGTTTCAACTTATCTTAATTAGATGTTTTTTCCTATTAATTTCTTTCGGTTAAAGTTCTGAATTTTTTTTTCCTAATAATTTATTAATCATTAATTTTTCTTTTCTCTATGATTTCATACGGGTTACAAATAGAACCTCAGTTCGGTTTTAACTTTGAACAGATAAAAAACATGGTTCAATACGCAGAAAAGAATAACTTTAGCCATGCTTGGTTTTCAGATCATTTTATGATGACAGCTGATTCAATAGAAACGCTAGCTTATGAATGTTTTACTGCAATGATGGCAGCTGTATCTTATACAGAAAAACTTCGTATAGGTGCGTTGGTTTTCTGCAACAATTATAGACATCCTTCTGTTCTAGCTAAGCAAATAGCATCTTTAGATCATTATTCAAATGGCAGGATTGAGTTTGGTTACGGTGGAGGGTGGAAACAAGCTGAATATGATCAGTATGGGATAGAATTCCCTTCCACAGGTGTCAGACTCAAGCAGATGGTTGAAGGAATAGATGTCATACGAAATCTCTGGACTCAAGAAAGAGCCAATTATCAAGGTGACTATTATCAGCTTAAAGATGCTGTCTCATATCCAAAACCCTTACAAAAACCTTATCCACCTATATTTGTTGGAACTATGTATGGTCGCCCAAAAATGCTTAATATAGCAGCTAAATATGCCGATGGAATCAACCTTGCATGGGCGTATACATTAGAGGATTTTGAAGATAAAATGAATCAGCTAGATGAGCTTTGTGAGAAATATGATCGAAAACCTGATTCTCTACGAAGAACATATGGTGTTTGGTCTAGAATTTATGAATCGGAAGAAGAGAAAAAAGAAGTTTGGAAAGAAGTAGCTAAAAAAAGAGGATTTACACCAGAAGAAGTTGAAAAACGATATGAAGGATCCATGCATGGAACAATCGAGGAGATTCGAGAATGGTTGAGTGCTTATTCCAAGCTAGGTGTAGAACAGTTCATTTTCATGTTTCCACAAAATAAGGAAATTGAACAAATGAAAATATTAACAGAAGAAATTATTCCTAAAGTTTAATCTTTTACCATTCCTCAGGGGTAGTTAATCCAGAACCTGTTCCAAAAATAACTACTTTTTCTTCTTTAGCTATATCTCCATCATCAATTAAAAGATCCAATGATGCAACTGTCGCAGCTGCTTCTGGTGAAAGCATAATTCCTTCTTCTTTTGCTAGTTGATTCATAGCTATTTTGATGGTTAAATCATCAACTGCAATTGCTGTACCCTTAGAATCTCTTAAAGTTTGAAGAATTAAATAATCAGCTATTGCAGATGGAACTCTTAATCCTGCAGCGATTGTATGAGCATCTTCCCAAAATTCCGCATGGTCTTTGCCCTCTTTAAATGCTTTAACTATAGGAGCACAAGTACTTGATTGAACTGAAATCATTCTAGGTCTTTGACTATCAATAAATCCAAGTTGTTCTAATTCATCAAAAGCTTTCCACATTCCGATGATTCCTGTTCCTCCACCTGTAGGATAAACAATTACATCAGGTAGAGACCAATCAAATTGCTCTGCAAGTTCCAAACCCATTGTTTTCTTTCCTTCCACTCTATAAGGTTCTTTTAAAGTTGAAAAATCAAACCAATCTTCTTCTTCAGCTTCTTCCTTTGCGATTTTTCCAGCATCAGTTATTATTCCATCAACAAGCCTAACATCAGCACCAAGAGCTTTAATTTCTCTAACGATGAAAGGAGGTGTATCCTCAGGCATGAATACATGAGCTTTTGAGTTAGTTCTTGCTGCATAAGCAGCTAAAGCAGCTCCAGCATTTCCAGCTGTTGGGATGACAAAATCATTAATTCCTAATTCAACAGCTCTCGAAACAGCTGCACATAAACCTCTACTTTTAAAGGAACCTGTAGGATTAAAACTTTCATCCTTAAGATAAAGATTCTTCAATCCCAATATCTCTCCTAGATTGTTAATTTTCACTATAGGGGTCCACCCTTCACCTAAAGTGAAACGATATTTATTGTCAAAAACAGGCATTATCTCAGCCATACGCCAGATATCATATCTTCGTTTATGAAAAGAAGATTTGACCAAAGTTTCTTTAGCTTTTTCTAGATCATATTCAGCAAACAGGACTTTTCCACAAGAACAAAGTTTGTGTTTTGAGTTGATATTGTGAATATCCCCGCATGCAGTACATCTCAATTGAAAAGCAGTAGAAGTTATATTATCATAATCCAGTTCAATCATGAGTGATTTTCCAAATAAAGGACAGATAAAAAATGTTTCCTATTTTGGTGGAGTAACAATTGCCCTCTCGGATTTTTCAAAGATGATATCTATAAGAAGATCTGCTTCTTTTTGAAAATGTTCTAGAATTTCACCTTCTTTGATGCTTTTGTAGTTATCTTCGAATTTCTGATTAAATCTTTGTACAAAATTATAGAGCTTAGTTCTTGCATTAAAACTGTCCCTATCACAAGCAAGAATACCACAAAATCTACCAAAACTCTCCACCAGTAGTTTTTTACCCTCAAAATCTATTCCTCTAAGCCCACTTCCAAAAACTTCAGAGGACATAGTTCTTATTGCAGAAATTAACCCAGAAATTAGAACATCATTTATTGGAAATTGTCTGTTAAAGTAGTATGAATAGATATAAGCTCCTTCAGCAGTGAAAATGTTCAAGAAATAGACTTGAGGTATACGTTTTGTTTTCTTAATGTATGAATGTTTAGCAAGATCATTAATTACATCTGTTATTTCATGGATAATGACCATAGGCCTTTCTATTTCATTTGATTGAATCATCAAAACACTATTTGCACATTTTTCAATTAATGGAAAATTCGCATTTTTCTCTGCCAAATCTCTAGCTTGTTCAAAGACATACTCAGCATCTACAAATTCATTTAATGCTACTAAAAGTTGTCCACTAATGTAGAGAACTTCAGCTAGAATGGGTAAATCTTGTTCTTGGCAGATGGAAATAACATTCGCCAAATATCTTTCAGAGTTTGTTAAATCTGCGTCTGATTGTGAAATCTTGTATCTGTGGAGATAAGCTTCCGCTAGATATAATTGCGATAGAACAACGTATTGGAACTCACTTATAATAGCTAATTCATAGCATTTTTTAAAAGATTCAATTGAGGAAGATAAATCATAGGTATCAAGATAAGTTCTGCCCATGTAATAATAATAGGTAGTTAGCCATCTTTGATTTTTAGTTTTTTCACTTAGATTTCCTCCTTTTTCGAGATATTTAATCCCTTCTTGTAAATTACCTTTGCCAGGAATTTTTGTGAGAGAATATCCATAAAGAAGATTTACAATTGGTGAATTTCTATTTGTTAGATTCTGAGCCTTGTCCAAATATTCCAAAGCTTCTCCATACTTTTCTTGTTTAATAAGAACTTCAGCAATATTAACATAAATCGTAGGTTTGGATTGAGAAATCTCGGGATCTTTGAGAGCTTCTTGACATAATGAAAGAGCTTTTTCTAAGTTCCCTCTTGTATGTTCTAGATCAGCCATATTAGCAATGAGTGATGCAATAAATTCCTTATTACCTATTTTTTCAGCAATCAGTATAGCTTTACCATAATATTCTGAAGCTTCTTCTAAATAACCTTTGAATCTATAAAGACCGCCTAACATTGTATAACAATCCAATCTTTTTGTATCCATATTCAAGGCTTCAGCAAGTTCTTTGTAGATTTCCAACCAACCAGAATAAGCTTCATCTCCTGTTCGGAATTCTCTATATGCTAAATCACTAACAACTTGAAGTGTAAGAAGAGGATATTTTTCGATCAGGACTGTATCAAAAAGATTTGAACGGAAAACCTTGGAATATTGTTGAACGGTCTGAACATCAGAATTCATAGAAGCTATTTCTATTGATAATATGACTGAAAATGCTTTATGCATAGAAGAATCTGTCTTCTTAAGTTCAACCATCAAAGCAATTGTGTTTGCTATCAGTGCAGAAACCACCTCCCTATCTCCTGTAAATTTAGCTGATTTCATTCTGAAATACATAGCTTCAAAATTATCTTCAGGGATAGGAAAAGTTAGTACTTTTTTGAATTGTGAGAGTAGAAAATACCCTATCATTGCAATTTGAGTATAATTAATACGTGAAAACTCAGGAATACTTGGAGTATTAGCTAAATCATCAGATGCATAAACTAATGACTGAAAAGAGCTATACTGCATTTCTTGATACTTTTGAAAAACTGGAAAGAATTGTTCAAAATCAGATTTGATGAATTTATCAAATCTAGAGAACTCATTAGGTAAATCAAAATCATCTGATTTCAAACTATCTCACAAGATAGATATTGGATAAATATTTTTTAAACATTCTTACAGTACTAGCACAATTATCAAGACTAAAATTGACAGATTTCATTGCATCTTGGGGAAGTTTTTTTATAGTTTAAATTAATGGTTTTATTGAACAACATGACTAATGAAATTCTTGAGAATCCTATATTTGCTTCAAAATTTGTATCCAAATTCATTCACTATAGTGAATTAGACAAAGATCTCAGACACAATATAGAAATGGAATCAGTTGATGCTATATCTTTTATTATGCTACCAATAATTGATCAAATACCTGAAGACAAAAAAGGAATTGTTCGAGTTTTCATAACAAATAATGAAAGTCAACCCATCACTTTATCTATCCGATATTCAATTGTTGGATGGTTTAGTGACCTTCATAAGCGTGAAAAAACCAGAAAAGTTGAAACTATTACTATTCAACCTGAGGAAGTCTGGTTCAGAGATATATCTTTTAAGAGTTCAATAAAACAAGGAAAGAATTATTTTCAATTATTGATTTATGATAAGAAGGAAGTCTATGCTTCAGATCATTTTGAGTTTTCCCAAATACGAGAAATTGAAAAACAAAACCAGATTGAAAGAAGCAACTATCTTGGAATGTCATCAAAATCTTATATCAACCCTCAATCATTAAACTACTGGATTTTTTACTCCCTTTTTGGTCCTTATTCTTATGTTAAAGAAAGCATAGTTTTTCTTTTCCTTAAGATAATTGGTATTCTAACAGGTATTGTACTTATTGCATTATCAATACCAGTTACAACTATATTTCCAGACTATGTCATGCCTATTGGGATAATAGTAACAATAATTTCTCTATTAGCATTTACATCTAATTTAGACGATAAACATATTAAATTTATTTTTGAATTAGGATTAACTGATAACCCAAAAAGGGGAACTATAGAGTTAGCATCAAATACCATATCGTCTACCCTTCAGAAATTCTGCAAGTCAGATATGAATTTTGATTATGATGCAGAAAATGAAGTGGTAAAATGGAAAGAAGGTTCAAACAAACTTTACCAGAATTTAATTCCTCAGATTGCTAGTAAACTTCAACTTTCCTATGACATTGGTGAGGTTAAAATAATTAGCAAAACTGTTGCAAAAGAAATTACTGATAAAGAAGAACTAAAGAAGAAAATCGAAAAAGGAATTCAACTTCAGCACGAAGAAGGGATAAAGTTCAAAGATGAAATTGATTCTGTAGGGGAGGATTCAACAGGAATAGAGGTTAAATCTCAAGCCCTTGAGTCTACTACTTCAGTTAAGCCTGATTTTGATTCAATTGTAACTAAAGATTCTGTCAAACAAGATATTGAACCCATTAAAACTATACCAACTTTGGAACCCCTGGTAGAACCAATAGAAACTAAATCTGACATGAAACCAAAGGTAAAAACAATTGAGACAAAAGCTGAAGGCATTGTCAAAGATGCTAAAGGATATATTGGGAAACCCACTGATACAGAAACCATTCCGATTCCTAAACAATTACCAGTTGAAGAAAAAGCTGCAGAAGACAAGAAATCTGCAAAGGAAATCAAAAAAGATCAGAAGAGACAGATTAAGTAAAGTAAATAAATACGTCAACTTTTCTTTCATTGGTTATCAGATATGATAAACAACAGATATCCTATCAAAGTTCATGGAGAAGAAAGATTTTCATTCTTTTGGATAAAACTTGCTTGTTTTGGTATGATGTTATATTATATCATCGAAATGATTAATAGGATTTTGTTCATATTTTTCTACGAAGATCAGACAGGAGAACCAATTTTTTCTGAAGAAGTTATGGATTTCTGGCGAATTGCAGATTCAGTTTTTTATGCCATCATGTTTATACTAATAGCCATTCAGGTTCTTCAATGGAGAAATTGTAATATTGGATTGGAAAATAAAAAGAAAGCAAGAAATGCCATTTTTGCTTTACTAGTAACAGCTTTTGCTCTAGGTCTCTATGAAGCTCTTATGGTATTACAAAAAGATCTTAGTTATAGTCATCAGAGTGATCTCACTGTTCCATTTATGTTAATGATAGTTGCACACTTTTATGGTATGAATATAGTTAAAAATTTAATTAATACAATAGGCAGATACAAAAAAATAAGTACTGGAGAGAGTGTGTTCTACTCTTTGTTTTCTTTGAATCCAGCTATCAGATATTTAGCATCATTCATCATGTTATTTATGGTACCTCTCTTAACAATTAATCCTTATTTGTTTATGGCTTATTCTGAGGTAGTTATGACCTATATCTCAGCTGTGGTAGCTGTAGGATTTTTCATAGTTCTCTGGGGAGATAGTAGAAGAGTCAATAGAGCACAGCTATTGCAAAATCTTGATGAAAAAGAAAAAGGAGAGAGTAAACCTTTCGAAGGTCCAACATTAAACTATTTTGATGATTTGGATGATCCTACAGATACTTCCTTCAAACCTACTGAATCTGTATTCTGCAGCGATTGTGGATTAGTAATTTATGACAACGTAAAAAAATGTTCTAATTGTGGAAAAGAAGTGGAAAGTTAATTTATCTACTTTCTTTTTATTAATGTTTTTACAAGAAAATAAGTTACAACAGCTGTTATTCCCACTCCAACAATTATGAAAATAGTTGTTATTTGATTTGAGGGATCTTCATTATATTCTGTATTATAATTGTCTGTATTGTGGTTTATTGCATCAAGTATTTTTGTTTCAAGAAAACTGTAATTTGCTTGTCCTTCTATGAAAGCTCCAACTCTTCCTAAATCATCTAATACAACTAGTGTAGGTACTGAATATAGATCAAAAAATGAATTAGTTTCACTGGTAGAATATCCAATAATCCAATCATCTGATAAAGTGTGATTGTTCTTAAAATCAATGAGTCTTTGATTTGTTGGTTGTTTATAAACATCCAGCATGAAAATAGTTAGATTAAAATTTGCATCTATTTGTTCTAAAATAAGTAATTCATCAATGCAACTAGGGCAAGTCGGAAGGAAAAACACAACCAATCTTACCCCTTCATAGTTGCTAACATCATCAAGTTCCATGTTCACATCCCAGTAGGTTACATTCGTGTTTGAAGCACTAATTCCCATAGAAGAAGTATAGAGTAGAAAAACTAAACACAGAACTATGAACAACTTTGAATTATTTTCTTTAGAAGCCATAGGTATCAATCTTTTTAAATCAGCTAATTGCTGAATACTTAATTATCTTTCTGTTTTCCTCAATTTCAACATTATCACAAACAACAGAATTCTTAATGAAAACATTATTATTTATCACAGAATTTTCCCAAATTATACTACGTTCAACTGTAATATTTTCTCTTAATTTTACATCTTTATGTAGAACTGAAAATGGTCCTATTATAGAATTCTTAGAAATCTCTACATTATCATCAATCACAACAGGAGGAATAATTTTTGCAGTTTCGTCAATTGCTATATTTTCCCCCATCCATATACCTTGCTTATTCTTTCCTGGGGGTGAATAATTGGAGACAAAACCTCTTAAAACGTCATAGTTAGCCCACAGATAACTTTTAACATTACCCGCGTCGATCCAATAAAAATCGCCCACATATCCATTTAGTTTGAATTTTTCTTGAAGAAGATAAGGAAACATATCTTGCCCAAAATCTACAATATCTTTGAAATTATCTAAAATTTCTAGAGCCCTATGTTTAAAAAAATATATTCCCGTATTAACCAAGTTTTGATGGAATTCTGCTACATGTCGATAAGCAAAAGCCATTGTTGTGAATAACATCTCTTCTGGTTTGGGTTTTTCTAAAAATATCTCTATATTTTGCTCTTCATCAAGAAGTATAACTCCAAATTTCTTTGTGGGAAAATCTATATTCTTCAAGCTGATTGTTGCATAAGCATTGGTTGAATAGAAAAACTTCTGCATCCTACTAATCGAAAGATCACAAACTATATCTGCCATTGATACTACAAAATCGCCTTCAATAATATCTGAAACATTTCTAACTGCATCAGCTGTTCCAATTGGATCTATATCTGGAATAATAATCTCTAAATTAGAAAATTTAGAAGAATTATTCAAATAATCAATGATTTGTTCTCCCAGATATTTCACAGCAACGATGATTTTTGAGATCCCCGCATCTGTGATTTGTTTTATTGTAAAGTCAATCATTGGCGTAAGAGTGACGGGAATCAAGGGTTTGGGCTTGTTAGTTGTTAATGGCCTTAAACGAGTGCCTTTACCTCCAGCAAGAATAACAGCACAATCTATCTTAGGAATGTCATTCACCTTCTTCTTTTCGTAATCTTTCAGATAACCAACCTATTCGAGTATCACTGATACCCTTGATATCAAATTCAGGTACAAAAGGTTTGATATCTAGCAAAGGAGTATTATTCAGAACATCTATACCTTTGACGAGAAGTTTGTTTTTTTCAACACTTACTAACTGAACAATAGAAAAACCTATTTTATTGGGTCTGTTAGGATGGCGAATTGCGAAAATTCCTTTAGGGTTTGCATCTAGATAAGGAGTAACTTTCAGGTCAACATTCTCTGCTCTATCAAAATAGTAAAGCAAAATGATGTGAGAAAAACCATCAATCTCTTCAAGTCCCTCAATATATTCCATATCAATAACTACAGTTCCATAAGATTCAGAGAAACCGGGTTGAATTGGGACTTTTTCTGATTCATTGAAAGGAGATTCAATGAAACCAATTGGCTTAACTATTATTTCCATGGATTTAACTATGATTAGTACTATATTTTTTTTGTGGATGACTTCTAGACCTAGTGTTTATATACAAATGAATGTTAACACATATTTTAGAAAACAATGAGGTGTTTGAAAATTAATAAAAAAAACATAGTTTTATCAATGACTCTGATAGCCATTTTAGTTTCAATTAATTATGGCCAAAACTTTGTTATTGCTAACAATGTAGAAGATTTCACATATAATAACAATCTTGAAGCTCCCTTAGAATTATCATGGGTTATGACAACATTTTATATAGTCTATGATACTCCAGAAGACTGGATTTGGGAAATAACTTCAGAAATTAACGTGACACAAGGAGATATTTTCAAGATAAAATTCCTAGAAGATCTAGACAATTTAGCTTTAGCTAATTATGAGGATTTATACACTACGACTGAAACTTGGGCAGAATTTTATTTAAATTCAGATTTACTAGGAGATGATGCTAGTTTGATTGGTTTTAATGATATAGATGTATTTCAAGAAAACCTTCCAGTAAAATTCATTTATCCACAAACTGTTCAAGTAGGAGGATCTGAAATCAGTACTTTTGATTACTTATATGATGAATTGAAAGAATTTGAATTCTCTTTGCTGGGAATGAAGTATAAATTAACTAATAAAGCAAAATTATTTTCAATAGAAGCAAGTTTTCATTTGATAATAACTGTTGGAGATGAAGAATCAGATATCACTCAAGAGGTTAAAGTGATATATAACAAAGAATGGGGAGTACTTAGTTCATATGAATTATACTTATCTAGGACAACTAATTCAGATGTAGAAAAAGTTGAGATATTGTTAGAAATAACTGACGAGGATATAAAAGTAACGCCTTTTGGATGGATTGCGGGAATTCCTGTACTAATTGCATTTGGAGTTATTACCTTACGAAGAAAGAAAAGAAACAATGCTTAAGATATTGTAAATCAAATTCACATTCTTTCTTTTGGTTAGAACTAAACAAAGGGATATGAGAGAGGATATAAGCCATATTTCATAGCAGTTCCAGCAACAACTCATTCTGATTGGGTTTTCATGAATAATTATTACATAGCCTTACTTACATTATTCAGTCTTATTCTAGGTTTAGTAATTTTACTTCATAGAAAACCCTATACTTATGATATTCCGATTGAAAAAAGAAGGACGAGTAATGATTAATTTGTCAAAGTATTAATTATTCCCTTATTATCTTTGATTAACACTTTATTTTACTGTGTTCTAACTTCTAGACAGAGAATTTATATAGTTTCGAGTGTAAACGCATTCTTTAGCAAGCACGGAGGCGTTAAAAATAAATAAAAGGAAAATAGCAGTTTTATCGATATCACTGATAGTAGTTTTATTTTCACTTAGCTATGGCCAAAACTTTGTTAATGCTATTGGGATAGACGATTTCACATATAATGATAATCTTGTAGCACCATTTGAACTATCTTGGGAAATGAAAACATTTTATGTATCTGGGTATGGTGCTCCCGAGGACTTTATTTGGGAAATTAATTCAGGAACTAATATGACTCAAGGAGATATTTTCAAGATAAAATTCCTAGAAGATCCAGACAATCTGGTTTTAGCTAATTATGAGGATTTATTCACTACGACTGAAACTTGGGCAGAATTTCGACTAAATTCAGATTTATTAGGAGATGATGCCAGTCTGATTAATTTTAATGCAATAAAACCGAATATAGCTTATTTTCCAGTCAGATTCATATATCCACAAACTATTCTTGCAAATGGATCCGTAACCAGTACTTTTGACTATTTGTACGAAGTTTACCTACCCTATGAAATGTCTATTCCAGGAGCAAAATATCAAATTACTAACAATGATGATATATTTTCGATTAATACAGAAGTTCATGTGAAATACAGTGGTTTCTTTGGCGGAAATACAGAGATTGATGAAGAAGCGACAGTGACATATAATAAAGAATGGGGAGTACTTAGTTCATACGAATTAAAATTTAGATTGAAATCCGATGCAGATGTAGATGAAGCTGAAATTCTGTTAGAAGTTACAGATGAAAATATACTAGTTGCTGCTCCTTTTGGATGGATTGCAGGAATTCCTGTATTGATTACTTTTGGAGTCATAACCTTACGAAGAAAGAAAATAAACAAAACTTAAGGTATTTCAGAACAAATACATAATCTTCCTTTTTTTCCTCTCTCTTTTTAATAATTTATAAAAAATATATCTATTTATTAAGCTTAAGTGAATAAGTTGAGACTAGTAACATTTAAAATATTCAATATTAACTCATTCCCTCTAACAAATCATTTAAAAGTATGGATGAGAGAAATTACTATAGGAAAGTGGTGTAATAGTGAGCCAAAGAATTTTCAAGATTTCGTTGCTAGGAGAAGGCGCAGTCGGTAAAACAAGTATACGTCGAACATACTTAGGAGAGAGTTTTAAAGAGGGGTACATGATGACAATTGGCGCGGATTTCGCCGTCAAAAAAATGGTCCATAAAAACGTTGATTACACTCTGCAGATTTGGGATTTAGCTGGTCAACAAAGGTTTTCTGCTGTTCGTGAAGTTTATTATCGAGGAACAGCTGGTGCATTATTAGTTTTTGATATTTCTCGCCCTGAAACCTATTCTATACTTCCAAACTGGCTTCATGAACTTATCCGTAATAATAAAAACCGTATAGTTCCTCTCGTTTTAATTGGTAACAAAGCTGATCTTCGTGATAGCACACCTAATAGTGTTCCAAAAGAGTACGCTCAGGAATATGCTGATCAACTTTCTGAATGGTCTGGTTTTTATATTCCTTATATTGAAACCTCTGCTAAAACTGGCCTTAATGTTGAAACTGTTTTTAATGTTTTAACTGAAAACATCTCGGCTTATTTCGAGAAAATGACTGTTGAAAATAAGTAATTATTTAGTTTTCCTTTTAGTTTTTCTACATCCTAATTTATTTATATCTGTGAAAGTTTCTCATCTTGTTGGAGTAATCTTTATGATAAAATCTATTGATATTCTGAATTATCTCTCTGAGAACAATTTTGAGCTCTCAACAGGTGTTCCCTGTTCTTATTTTAAAGAGCTCTTTATTGAGCTTGACAAAAGTGCAGTTATACAGTATATTGCTGCAACTAGAGAAGATGAAGCTGTTGGTATTGCTTGTGGTTATTATCTTGGAAAAAAGAATTGCTTCTTGATTATGCAAAATTCTGGTTTAGCTACAATAGGAGATGCTTTTACCTCTCTTGCTCAGCTCTATGAAATTCCCCTATTGATATTTGTCAGTTATCGAGGGCTTGAACCTGATAAAACCTTTCCTGAACATGTTATAATGGGGAAAGTCACTGAATCTGTTTTAGAAGCTTATGGAATTCCTTATTGGAATATGAAAGGGGAAAATTGGAGAGAAATTCTAGATGAAGCTTTGGAGCATATGAACAAAGATTCTTCTGTGGTTTGTATTCTTGTTGAAAAGGAGGTTATTATCTGATGAGAGGTGAAGAAGTTATAGCATCTTTGAAAGAATTTATCTCTGATGATACACTTATTGTTAGTTCAAATGGTAATGTCAGCCGACAAACTTACAACTTTTTACCTCAACCTCAAGTCTATCTTAGAGGGAGTATGGGATTACCAATGTCTATTGGATTAGGACTAGCTTTAGCTCAACCTGAGAAACAAGTACTAGTTATTACTGGAGATGGTAATTTCTTAATGGGTTTGAGCTCAATGACCACCATAGGATATTACAAAACTGACAACCTCAAAATAATCATATTAGATAACGAGATCTATGCTACTACAGGAGGACAGGAAACTGTTTCATCAACTGTGGATTATCTCAAACTATTGGAAGGATTGGGGATTCAACATTATGGGAGTTTAAACTCGATAAGAAGCCCTTCAAAATTACATGAAGCCTTTAAAATTCTTCTAACCAGCAAACAAACAGCTGTTTTGCATATAAATGTAGAAGAAGATATTGAGAACTTAGAAAATATCCCTTGGCAACCTAAAGAAATCAAAAATAAATTTATGAAGAATATTTGAATGAAAATAGCTCTTAAATAATACGAGAGAGAGTAAAAAACATGGAGATTTCAGTTCAGTGCTTTGGACAGATAAGAACAATAACTAAGGAAAGATATGTTATTTTAGACGCTCAAGATAATATAACTATAACTAAGGCATTGGATATTTTTGTTTCTAAATATGGTCTAGAACTAGAAAAATTACTCTATACTGATGGAAAAATTAGAGAATTTTACTTCATACAGTTAGATAAGGATAACATCAAAAAAGACGATCTTGACACGACTATTGTCAAATCAAATCAAGTGATTTCTATTATACCTTTTATCTCAGGAGGATAAGTTAAAACTGCAGGGATAAGGGGAGAGAAGCTAGCCACATAGAAATAAAAGATGGGGACAATGCAGCTATTAGGATAGTTTTGCTAGCTTCTTAATATACTATAATCAATTTAGAATATAAACTCGGCAAAAATTTCTGTCAGATAGAGGAAAATCACATTTTCTGTGAAACATTTTAAAACTCAAACTCGAGAATAACATATGGTTCACAGAATAAGACACAAAATTGTCAATAATCAGATGACAGTTTTTGCTTTATTAGCAACAGGCTTGGGAATGCTAGGTCTTTCTGTCGCTTTAATCTCAAAGCTTCTTGAATATGAATCAACTGTTTCACAGTATGTTACTCTGCTATTGGCATTAATCTTAGTGTTTGCTTTTCTTGGATTTTTGTTATTGGTTTTAGGTTGTTTTGGAGCAATTAAATCATTGCTAATGAAAGGAAGTACAAAGGAATATGATGTAGAGCGAGAATTATCAGAATTTGGTTCATCTTTTACTTCTGGTGGTCGGAGTAAATTGCAGATTATAAGACCAGAAGGTCCTAGGAAAGCAGTAGAAGAAGAAAACAAAGAAGAAGAAAGCAAAGAAGAGAAGACTCCTCGAAAAACAGTTGTCAAAGAACTCAGCCAAACTACATTAAAAGCTAAACCTGCAAAAGTGGATGATGTCTCGATTATTGATTTCAGCTACGAAGATGGTCTTCAAAATATAATTAATAGATATAATACTGAAAAAGTCATGAAAGCTTTTCGCAATTGGCATAACACATTGATGATGACATTTCCAGATATCTCTAAATCTTACTTGTTCAGGATTAATGGAAGTGAAGGAATAGAACTCTCAGAGGGTGTTGATGAAGAAGCAGCAGTGCAAGTTAAAATGGATTCAACTATTTTTGTTAAAATGATGACTAAGCAGATGAATCCTGTCAAAGCTTACTCTAGTGGCAATCTAGAAGTTAAAGGTGAAATGAAAAACATGCTGAAACTTAGGAAATTGATGTTCTAAAAATGATGTGTGAAAAGAAATGAAAGCATATATAACAGCTGAATTCTCACCAGAAGCTCTTGAAGAACTTAAGAAAATCTTAGAAGATGAAATAGTTTACGAGAGTTGGAGAGAGACAAACAATCTTTATTTCAAAGATGAAGATCTCATCCAGAAAATAAATGAAATAGGTGCAGAAATATTCATTTGTGAGGGAGATAATGTTAAAAAGTCTGTTCTAGAAAATGTTGATTTAAAGATAATAGGTTCAACTCGTGGAGATCCAAACAATATTGATTTAGAAACAGCAACTGCGAAGGGAATTCCAGTGCTTTTCGCCCCTAATAGAAATACTGTATCTGTAGCAGAATTGACTGTAGGGTTAATACTTTCCTTAGCAAGAAAACTACATTCTATCGAAAGAATCTTACACACAGAAAATGAATTTGAAGTAAATGATTTCTCTGATTATATCAAATACTATAATGAATTCAAAGGATTTGAACTTCAAGGGAAAACTGTAGGGATAGTTGGTTTAGGTAGAATAGGCTTTGCTGTAGCTAAACTTCTGCTTCCTTTCAGAGTTAAATTCCTTGTTTATGATCCATATGTGGATCCAGCGCGATTAAGTGCTATTCAAGGTGAAGATGTTGATTTAAACACTCTTATGGTAAAATCAGACATAGTAACCCTTCATTGTTCTCCAATTGATGAAACAGATGATATGATTGGTGAAGAACAGATTGCTCTGATGCAAGAACATGCTTTGTTTATTAATACTGCTAGAGCTTCAGTTGTGGATGAGGATGCTCTACTAGATTCTTTAAAGGAGAAAAAAATAGCAGGTGCTGCCTTAGATGTTTTCTCAATCGAACCTGTAGATCAAGACAACGAATTCCTTGAGTTAGAAAATGTGATTGTTACTCCTCACATAGGAGGAGATACTTTTGAAACTAATCACAGACATGCAATGATGATGGTGAAAGGAATTCAACAAATTCTTAACAAAAAGATTCCTGAAAATATTAAGAATCCAGAAGTTTTAGAGGGATATGCAACAGCTGAGAAACAATATGACAAGACACAAGAACTCATTGATATTCAGCCCTCTCTTTACCATTATGAAGGGAAAATACAACAGATAATTGATGTTTGCATAGAAATGATCAGGAAGGGATACATCATTGGAACTGCAGGAAATGTTTCTGCTAGAGTTAAATTGCCCAACGGGCAAGATGCTTTTCTTGTAACTCCTAGTTCTGTCAAATATGATGAGATTGATATCGAAGATATTGTCTTAATTGATAGTAATGGGGATACAATCATAGGTAGAAGAAATCCTACTTCTGAAAAAAGAGTGCACTTAGCAATCTATAAAGCTAGAGAGGATATCAAAGCTATAGTCCATTCTCATGCTCCTTATTCAACAGCTTTGTCAATTGCTAGAATGCCAATTGGTCCCATAGTTGATGAAGTTATTCCTTTCATTGGAGGTTGTGAAGTTGCTGAATTTGGAATAGCTGGAACAGTTGAACTAGCTGATAATGCCGTGGCAGCTTTAGGAGAAAATCTTGCAGTATTTATCGCAAACCATGGTAATGTGGCTTGTGGTTCTGATTTAGACCAAGCTTGGACTGTATGTCAACAGGTAGAAATGGCTGCAAAAATTCAATTTAGAGCTTCTCTTCTAGGAACTATTTATGCTATACCTAAAGAAGCTGAAGAAGCAGAGAAAGAGATTTATGATCTAATGAAAGACATGAGTGAGTAAGTCCTTTAATTTCATTTAAGATTAGTAATTTCACTTTTTATATTTCAAACTATAATTAATCTAAATTAAAAAAATAAAAAGTTGAAACATCTTAATTGTTTCAGCTTATTCGTTAGGATTTATTATTGGGGAGGTCCTTGTGCTTTCATTTTTTTGAGTGTTTTCTTGTTAGGCCCAAGTTGCCATTTTAGAAATACTAGCAGAAAGATTATGATGATTATTGCTAAAATCCATGCTTTCCAATAAGCACCCCAGAATTCAGTCCAAATCCATGCTGAAGTCCATGCAATACCAGCAGGTACTTTATTTATGACTATGTTGTTAAAAAAGGGTACGAATCCAGATAATGGAATAACGATCATTGTATCTACTAATATACCCCAAATCCAGAACTTCCATGATTTCTTTGACACCATAAGTTCTCTTGGACTCGATGCTCTGAAATCTGCTCTGAAATCATATTGCACCATACTCATTGTTAATGGTCCAATTATGAATACAAAGACGAACCACGCAATGATGAATGAGACTACAAAACCCCAGCTTAAATATGCAAAGTAAAGTCCTGCTGCATTTGGTGCTGCCCATACACCTCTTATAGTAAAAGTGATTGCGGTAACGATTGCGGTCATTAGTAAGGCAAACCAAAATACTAGCCATTCAGCAAAATAGGTGGTAGACATAAACTTACCTTTTACACCATTTGCAAAGATAGAACCACGTCCCTTGGTCTGAAAATGCAAATAGTCCCAAGGCCATTTAAATCCTTTTTTTTCTTGATCAGTCATTTAAATTACATCCATATATCGTCAGTAATACAGTTCAAAGATGAGATAGATATATAGAGTTATTTTCTCTCATTGAATTTTCTAGTGAATTTGTATCACTAGGACGATAGAAAAGTTAGGTTTTGTTGCATTTATAAAAATCTTATCTTCATTTAATTCGTATATCACAGATATATATTTACATGGTCTTGGAATATTAGCTAGAAAAGTAACCTATTAGGAAATAGCTGAATAGTATATTCAAACAATAGTCTAAAAAAAAGCTCTGATTTTAAAGCTTAAAAGCTTAAAAACGATTTTTATAGTAAAACAGGAAAATTCTAGATTTTGGTGATGCTCACCCATTTTTTGTATTTCTCTTGAAGTTTTTGGGTCATTGAAGAACGAGGATTTAGCTGGTTTAATTCTCCTTTCTCATCTAACCTTTTTTCTAAATCAGAAGGATTCTTTATTATTCCACTTGCTACGTCACAAATCAATAACATTCCTTGTATAGAAGCCTCAGGATTAATTAAATGTTTTACTGGAGTATTGTGTAAATCAGCTGTTCTTTGACATAGTAAGTTATATCTTGAAAGACCGCCAAGCACAGCTAAAGAAATTCTATCTATTTGAGCGATTTCAGTTGCAATTTCAATATTTCTTGCGACAGCAAATACAATATTATCAAAGACTGCTCCAATTAGCTGTTTCTGAGTAATATAGAATTCATTCACACCTCCAGGGCTTGGAAAATAGAATTCACCACCTGATCTTTCACTACTTGCTGATTCTAAGGTTGAAGGACCAAGATTGGCAAATACACCTTGAGAGGAAATTAATTCAAGAGGTTCTTCTTGTTCAAACTCATCAAATTCCTGATATTGTTTTCCTAAATCTTCATATTGTTTTGCTGTTGGTTCTGATATTCCTTTCTTATTCTTAGAAACGAAAAGATGTGCTGCCCATTTAATAACTTGACCTGTGATTCCCATATTTGATTCCACAATATAATTATCACACAAATTTTTCACTAAAATTCCAGTAGTCCATACACGTTCCTTATCACTTATGTAAAATTTCTCAGCAACAGCTTGAACAGGTGTTGTACTCCCCAATACTACTCCAATCTCACCAGGATTGATAGAGTTTGAGGACAATAAAGCTGCTTGAGTATCAGTGATCCCCGCCACTATTTCTGTATCAGAACTAAGTTTAAGTTTCTCTTTAATTTTACTCGAAACATTACCTACTATCTCTCCTGATAGTACAGGATACGGGAAAAAACTATCATCAATGTCAAAGATAGAATACCATTCATCATGCCACATTTTTTTTCGAACATCAAAGAATCCTGATTCCATAGCACTTGTATAATTTGTATGAAATTCTCCTCCAAGTTTCATTAATATCCAACTATCTAGAGGGATATAATGTACAATTGATTTGTTATTAATGAAATCTGGGTTGTTTCGTAACCATTCAAATCTAGCAGGAGGCATTAAAAAGCTAGGAAAATGACCTGTAGATTGATATATACTTTCTCCAGCTAATTCAGTAAATTGCTCTTCAATTTCATCTCCATAATGAATACCAAGAATATCAAAACTAGAACCGATATATAATGGATTGAAATCTTCATCTGAAAAAACACAACTAGGTCTAATAGTACTTGATGTGACAAATCTAATCTTCTGAGGGTCAATTGATGCTTTCTTAATTGTTTTCTCAGCTAATTGAAGTAAATTCTTCCAATAATCAGTTATCTTCCAACATCTTCCGAATCCATCTTCAGATTGCACAACCTTTGGAATGATACTCTCTAAAGCGATAATAGAATTATTTTCATCCGCAATAGCGCACTTGAGTATTTTTGAACCTGCATCAAAAACCATGCGGTATTCCATAGAAATTGATGAGTTCTTCAGATTTTAAATATTTAGTAAAAAAGAACACTTTTACTTGATTTTCCTAAAATCTTATTTAGACCCATTTTTATTATAAGAATCATGTCAGAAATGATACTTCCTAAAATAGGATTAGGAACCTGGGTTCTCAAACCATATGAAGCCAGATACTCAACTATTCAAGCTATCAAACTTGGATATAGATTCGTGGATACAGCTCAAGCTTATCGAAATGAAGTAGGCGTAGGAGAGGGATTAAAAGAGGTTTTTGAAACGGGAATTGCTAAGAGAGAAGAAGTAATTGTTGCAACCAAAATTTATCCACTGAATGTGAGACCTAAAGCAGCTGTAAGATCAACATACAAGTCCTTGAAAAGACTTCAATTGGATTATGTGGACATAATGTATATTCATTATCCAGCATTTGTGCTAGGATATTCTCATAAGAAGACTTTAGGAGCTCTAGGAGAACTAGTTGATGAAGGGAAAATAAGACATATTGGAGTTTCTAATTTCACTCCTAATCAAATAATCGATGCACTTGATGTTATAGATAAACCAATCTATGCAAATCAGATTGAACATCATCCTTATCTGAAACAGCAGTCTGTTTTGAAGTTTCATAAGGATAAAAACATAATCCAAGTCTCATATTCACCTTTAGGAAGAGCTAAAGTACTGAAAGATCCAGTAATCAATGAAATAGCGGAAAAGAATAAAGTAAGCGCAGCTCAAGTTTGCTTGGCTTGGGTAATTAACAAAGGAGCTTATCCAATACCTAAAGCAACTAGTCTTGATCACTTAAAGGATAATTTTGCAGCGTTGGATTTACAGCTTTCAGATGAAGATATTAAAAAGATTGATGCAATCGATAAGCATGAAAGATATGTCCATCCTCCGGTTGTTTCACCTAAAGAATGGAAAAAGAAAAAATAATCTTTAGAGTAAAGGATTAATCTGATTATAACGTCTAATTATTTCTTTTTTCAACTCTATATCTTCTTCCTTATGGATGAGATCCCAAACAGGTGTCTCCTCTATTCCATTCGAACCTAAAACTGATAGAGTTGTCATTCTAATATTTTTATCTTGATCGATAATTATCTTTCCATCTTTTAACAATTGGTCAATTCCTTTTTGTAATCGCTGATAGTCTGTTAGCAGATTAGTATCATGACTAATTAGTTTCATCAACTCATCAAGGTTAATTTTCTCTTTTTGTTTTAGAATCCGCTCAATATTCTCCTCAAAAGAGTTCTTAGCAGCTTCCTGTGTTTCTTTAGTATTTCCCCAAATAAGAGCCATGTCAATCAAAGAATAAATGAGAATTGATTATAAAAATATGAAATTTAATCAATCTTGTAAGATAAAAATACAAATAATTAATTAGTGTTTAAACACTCAAATCTTTGTGTGAAACAAGATGAATAAGAAGCAAATTACATTTCTTCTAGCTTTTTATCTTTTAATTATACAAACTAACAATAATTATGTCACAAATGGAACATCAATAGAGCGAGATTATTGGCCAACAGATGATTGGCAAAGTGCTTCATTCGAGGATGTTGGGATGAATGAACAAAGAATAAACAGCATGTTTGAATACATTCATGAAAATAACTACAATACTATAGTGTTCTAATTGTGAAAAATGGCTATCTGGTTGTTGAAGAGTACCTTAGTTATTATAGTGCTGGAACGCTTCATCCTGTTTATTCTGTAACTAAAAGTTTTATCTCAACCTTAATTGGAATAGCGATAGAGGAAGGATACATAGAAAGTGTTAATCAGAAAATATTAGATTTCTTTGTTAATGTCACAGTTCCCAACATCGAATTAAAGGAAAATATTACTCTTTCTCATTTACTAACCATGACATCAGGAATCTCTTGGAGAGAATCAGATATTTCCTATTTTTCTCCAGAAAATAGTTTCTCACAGATGACAGGAAGTGCTAATTGGGTAGATTTTGTTTTAAGCAGAACAATGGTCGAAGAACCAGGAACTATCTTTAATTACAATTCCGGAGGTTCTCATTTACTCTCAGCAATTATTGAAAAAGCAACAAATAAATCCACTTTTGTTTATGCAAATGAGCATATCTTTGGACCTCTTGGTTTTTCTGATGCATTTTGGTCTCAAGATCCTCAAGGTATTTACTTTGGAGGTGCTAATCTTCAGCTACTACCTATGGATATGGCTAAATTTGGATTTCTCTATCTGAACAATGGTACTTGGAATGGAACTCAAATAGTTCCAGAAGAATGGATCCTTCATTCTTCAAATGATACTGTTACTTTAACTGATTGGACCAGCTATGGATATCAATGGTGGGTTTATCCACAGATTAATTCATACTTAGCTTTAGGTTGGGCAGGACAGATAATATACGTGATTCCAGATCATGATATTGTGACTGTTTTTACATCTAGCTTATCTGAAACTGAATGGCCTTTCGTGGTCTTAGCTGTTGATTTTATTATAAGAGCTGCTGAAGAAGGATACATTGAACCTACACCTATATCTTTAATCGCTATTCTTGTACCTTTAGTAGTTTTGACACTAGCAATTAAAAGTAAAAAAACAGAACTATAAACAAATCAAAATTCTAAAAAATCATTCAATTAACTAGTAATAATAAGATTTAGTGTAGTTACCATTGAAGACAATAATTCTTTTATATCCTTAAAAGATAGCTCTAGGTTATGAGTGGATTAGACCCTCAAAAACCTAATTTAGTTTTTAGTTTGTCGCCTGTTAAATCCTTTCATAAAGACAAGTTACAAAGTTTGTGTGATGCGAGACTCAACATTACTGGAGCCATTGTAAAGCATGATGCTGAAGCATCATTGCAAGATTATTACAAGTATGATTACGTAGCCTTAGGAGGAAGACCTGTAAGAAAGAGAAAAAAAAGGTTAAACGAGAAGAAAAATCGCAAAAGATGTACAATTCAAATAGAAGTTACAAACAATGATATGGAACCGGACCATGAATGGGAATTAATCATTTCTCTTAGTGGAAGACAAGGAGATAGAAAGAGAAGAAGTAAACGAAGATATCCTATTGTGCAGATGTTCAAAACATATGAACCAATAGTTACACGTTATAAAGATGAAGAAACTGGTAAAGAAAAAGAAGAAGCATCTGATAAAATTATTCGACCATTAAGAAAGAAGACAAATGAACCAAAATACATGTCTCCTATGCTAGAATCAGCAAGGAAGAAAAGATTGACAAGAATTAGAAGGTTTTATACTAAAGTGCGAGATACGCCAGGAGAACCTATTAAAATCTATATTCTCAAGCAACATTTCAGCCATCCCCCATCAGGAGCTAATAAACCAAAAGACGAAAGAGAAACATTAACTTACACACTTAGATTAGCTGGTAAGCGCAAAGACTATGACCAAATATTGTTTTTCCATCAAGTGAACATGTTCATACCCGTACAGGAACAACGTTCATTAGCACAGATAAGAACTGATATGTATTTAGCTGAAAGACAAAGCGAATTGGAAGTAGCAAGAGAAGAAGCAATAGAGGAAGATATCAGAGAAATAGAAACAGAAATACGACTATTGGAAGAAGAACGTAGAATACTTGTACAAGAAAGATGATAGCACAAAAACACTTGTTGATTCGAAAACCAAACTAAATTCAGTAGTTAGTTACTTAGCCTAGCTGTTGAACTCAACATTTAATCTACTGGGTTTCAAAAAAATGCTTTAGTTTCTTCTGAACAACCTTAGTCTCAACTTTTTTCCATGTGGTTTTGCCAGATTTAAACTGTTTTATCCACCAGAGTTTGATACAATAATCCTTGTTAACACAGGATTTAGGAATCCAGACAGGTTCAATAGTCAAGCCATCAATGGTAGCATAGTAAGATTTGAAGGATTCAGCAAGAATATAGTCTAAAATATAATCAGAGAATTCTTCATCAGATCTAGGTGACTCTAAAAGCATAAGACTTTCACTAAAGAGAATAGGACGAAAATATAAAAACCCCTAGAAAAATAGCTAATCTGTAAGAAATGAAGGACTGAAACAATGGAAGATTATTTCTTTTTTTTGTTTCTCAAGTTTAGTACAACTGAAATTGTAAAAAGTAAAATAATTGTCACCTCAATAGATGTACTAGTTTCTTGAGGTTCATTTAGTCTTGTTAGCTCATCAATTATTGTCTGATATTTTTCTTTTGCAAAATTGCTCCAACTCGGACAAGGAAATCCATAATAAATATCGTAATCGTAACATTCAAGATTTTCAGGAAGAGCTCCTAATCTATATACTAATTCTACGAAATAAGTTGAATTTATAGTACTATTTCTCAACATCTGAACCATAATTCCCCAAGTTTCTTGTAAGAGAGTATGTTCTACAACAATGGTATCATGAAAATAGTATACCGTTTCTTCTAAAGTCGATTGAGCTAAACTGTAATTGAAATAAAGGAAGATAGTACCATATAAACTATTGAAAAATTTATAGATATCTGTTCTTGTTTGACCTAAAGTAGTATTAAAGGCATGTTCATTAAGAGGAAATTGATCAATTCCCTCGGTTAACCAAATAGCTTGTCCTTCGGGAGAAACAACAAACTGCAAAAACGCTTCAGCATCTTCTTGATTGTCACAATTAATTCCAAGAGATATGTCACAGAAATCAATAACTGCATTATCCTGAGGTATGATAAACTCAGTATCAGTATTTTCTCTCATAGCAATAAAACCATAAGATGAAGAAGTCATAGCTATTCCAACCTCACCAAAAACTACTGCAGCACGAGTAGCAACTGAACCAGGATAGATACCTGCGTTAGCACCCATTCTAGTCAAAATTGACCAGCCATCCTCCCAACCATATGCTTGAAGAACAGTTTGATAAATTCTTGTATTCGTTGTGCTCAGAGGTGGATCACTCATGCCTATGGAATTAACATCAGAGTTAATATAATATATGGGACTTGCTAATTCTTCCCATGTTATAGGAACGGGTAACCCATATGTGTCCAAAAAATCATGATTAACTGTATATCCATATGTTCTAAAGGCAGTTCCAAACCAGACTAATTCAGAGTCATTATAGTGTTTTGTTTCTAGTCCACATATACCATCTGGGATATTTTCATTGATGTAATCCAAAAGTGTGAAATTAGTTATAGGCTTAAGAAGATTCCATTCTTCTAAATTGTAAAAATAATCATGTGAAAACCCCCAAGCTAAATCAACAGATTTAGATGGATCTTGCAGAAGTTTTTTCCATCCATCTTCTGTTGTAACATGTCTGAAATCAATATCAGTAATTCCAAGATTAACTGCTTGAGGTGTCTCTAAGAAGTGTGTTTTAAATGCATTAGTTGTTGTAGTATCTAAAGAAGTTACTATTGTTAAGATATTGTCAATATGGAAAGATTCGGGACCTATTCCATCAATTATATTCTGTTTGTTAGAAGTGAAGAAAGATAGAGAAAGAAGAAGAAACAGTGAGATTTTTATTATATTCTTATCCCATCTCAAGAGTTTTCAGCTCAAGACATATGAATTATCCAATTGATGTACTAATCATTTTTCCCTATTTAAACTTGCTTTATAAGAAGATAAGAAAATGAAATTAAGAGGAAATTATCTTCCCAAATTAAGACATAAGAAAAGTTAATTAAAAAAAATGGGTTGTGCTCCAACTTCTGTTGGATTAGAACAGAGTGGAGCGAATATCAAGGGTGGTTTATGCTTAATAAGGCATAAAATAGTTGTTCATGAAGGCTAAGTCTACTCCAGGAGTTACATAGTGTGCCATTCCTGGCATTGGTCCACCATCGAAGTTGAAGGCTGTTCTGGCTGTATGCTTGAGCCAAATAACTTTATCAGGATGTTCAGCTCCACCATCAACAGCTCTCATTTCATGTCTGTGGACATATCCTCTGCTAGCATATGCTTCAGCTTTTTCTGGACTCCATGTATCGATAATATCATGTACTATGTAAAGGAGTTCACCATCAGCTGCGTCAGAAGACCAAAATTGTGGCATTCCAAAAGAACCAGTGTTATAGTGCTTACCAACGAACTGATTAGGTCCAGCTTGTACCCAGTAATGACCAGGAACATCGAATTCACCATTAGGACCATCAGGCGCACCTGCCATGTAATAATCTATTCCATCGACAGTGAAAACGATCCCAAGTACAAAACCATTAGCGTTTGCTGAGGTTGTTTCTGCGGAAGCTAGTGCTGTTAAAGCAAAAATCGAAAGCATAAACAAACTCAAACCGATTTTTTTTGATTTATTCATAATTCATCAAACCGTTTAATAGTTGCCTATAAAATAGTAGCCTAACTCACTATTAGGTAACCGTCAATATATATTAGCTGGTAAAACAAAAAAACTGTAGAATTTTTTCAAATATAAAATAAACAAGAAACTTATTCAGGTTCAAGATCTACAAAATCAACTTCAGCAGCACATTTAGGACAGACTTTGTTGTTATCGATCCAATCCTTTGTGGAAAATGTGCCCGTAAGGTTCAATCTGAAGGATTTTATCATTAGAATTAAGAAGTGAAGATAACCTTAAATAATTCCTTATCGCATGTATTTTTTGTTACGAATGGATTATGCTGGTCTAATTAAATCTGAAATACCTCCTTGTATCTTAATTAAGCAATTTCTTGATTCAGAGTTAATTGCAAAACCTAAGTCTTATCCTACTTTTACTCATTTTATCCATTATCTTAGAGAAGCTATAGAAATAGCTAAAATAAGTCTCATTTCAGAAGAAGATAAAGAGGTAAACGAATCCTTTCTAGAGAATTTACAGAAAGAGCTAGAAGGTTTAGAAAACTGGAATTATTCAGAAGATATATCATTAGAACTTTGTATTTTAATAAACCAATTTGTGGAACGATTTCCTACTTTATTATATGCGTTCATGAGGTGTTCATATAGATTCTATGCAAAAGAAAATGAAGAAGCATTCTTTGAGATTTCCGCAGTTGGTATGCATCCTGTAACATTTTTATCTAGATCTGGATATGAAGACTGGGAATCAATTCAAGCTGAAATTATTTCTCAAACTGAAGCGAAATTAAGATCAGCAGAATTCTTCAAAGAATCTCAAGGAACCGACTTTATGTATCGTTTAAACAAATTATTCCTAAAGGTCTCCATATTTGGATACATTGGGCGTAGATCTATTTCTGAAGGAGCAAGAGAAAAAGAGAGGGAGTCTAAAGCAATTATGATACTAATAGAAGAAGTAGAAAAAATAGTTGAAGAAAACAAAGCTCTAGTTGAAAATTTTCCTTTTAGAGAAATTTTGTTAACCTACGGTAGAAATCAACAAAATGGAGGGTATTTCTTTAATAAAGGAAGAGTCGATTTAGATAATTTGATACATTATCAAAATGATGAAGACCTCTGGGGGATACACTATGGGAATGACAAAACTAAACAAAGTATAAATCTATATTTAGAGAAGAATGGGGAAGAAGCAAATAGCAAGAACATAGTTGTTATGACCTTATATCTATTATTACAGATTTTCAAAAATCGCTCATTTGATGAAGATAAACCCATGTCTGGGATAGTAAGTTTTTACTATGAACCAGCAATACTTCTAGGTCATGATTTTCAAGAATTTGGAGAGTTTATCGAGGGAATTGAGACACCATTTGTAAAATTCCATCTTCAATATCTTGATGGTCTTTTTAAAAGAAGTTTTGACATTTTTGAATCAAATTTCAGGAGCTTGATTGGTCATACTTTCTGGATAAATCAATATGAAGAACCTTTCTATGAAGAGGTAGTTGATATTTTTCTTGCACTCCTTATTACCCGTTGGACGATTTTTTACAAACCAGAAGAAACAGAAGAGTGTTTTCAAAGATTAACATTATTCTTTCAAAACTTCTTTACTTTTGAGAAATTAGATGAAAGATTTTCCCAGTATCTAAAAGCATTACTGAAATATTCTCTTATAGAGTATTCGAAGAATAATAAAATATTAATTGATTTATTTGTATTAGGAATTGAAGGAGATTCAGAAGATTTAGAAGAATACATTTCAAAATTCCAGAAAACTACAGATTTTACTTCTAGAAAAGAAATTCTTGAAAGAGTAGTTAATTTAGATGACAACGGTTTACGTTCTTTTCTCTACAATGTGATTAGAGAAGCAGAAGAACAATTATCTAAATTTGCATTTACTGAAATAATAAGAAGAAATTGGCTTCCAGAAACACATGAAGAACAGATCGCATACAATCTTCGAACTGGTAACTGGGAAGAACTGTGTAAAATAGAAGAGGAGCAAGTAATTCAAGTTCTTAGAAATATGTTTTTAGAAGATGATGAAATTGATGTTTATACTTCAAGAGAAGAATATGATGAAATTCTAAGTAGAAGCGTAGATAAAAGTAGAATTATCTCACTTTTGGATGAAAATAACTTAGCTATTGATTTACTTATTGAAATAGTGGAAAAAAATAATGAACATAGTTCAAAGTCTATTTTTTCCTTAAGAAAGTTGGCTCTTAATGGAAACAGTAAAGCTATTGAATATCTGCTGTCAATAGATATAGATTCAATTTCAGTTGAAAGTGAGAAAGCTACTATTTTTGTATTAGGCGAACTTGCAAAAATTGGAAATAGTAAAGCAATAGATCAAGTTCTTTCTTATTGTAAAAAGAAATTTAATGAGAAAGAAACGAGGACTGATAGACAGAACATTTCTAGTTCTTTTAGAGTGTATAATTCTAATTCTCAAGTTAGAGAAGATTTTAGATTGAGAGGTGGTTTAGTAGATTTACTGCTTAGTATTCAATCTGACAAAGTAAAAGATTTTCTTCTAGAACTAGCTAGAATAGAAAGTCCATATCAGAATTCCATTATTAGAAAGCTTGATGATTTAGACGACCAGTAGAAGAGAATAAGTAAGTAATCTTTAAGATTCTTCTTTTTACGCTACTCATTCTTAAACACTTCAGTAACTAATACTCTTGGTGCAAATCTGGTTATTAAAATAAAAGTATGTAAATTTTTTGCGGCTAATTATCTCAAAGAATTAAGATATAAGAAAAGTTAGTCCAAAAAAATGGGTTTTGCTTGAAAGAGGTATATCATTCAGAATAAAATTGAAGCTGAATTGAGACCAAATGATTCAGACAAATCGTATGTGCATATTTTTGCACACATATCATGTATTTTCTCCGTATACACATCAGTATTTAAACCGAAAAATAATCCGAAAGTAATTCAAAAGTAGTGTTTGCCTTACACTTAAGCAAACGCCTAAGTAAAGAAATTCCGACAAAAATCTATTTAAAAAAAATATAACGCAGCATGAGAACGTCAATGTTACTAATTTCCACGGAATCGGTAAACATGGAAATTCGTAACAATGTTTAAATATTCATACAAAAAGGTAAACTTGAGTTCAATTTAGCTGGTGGAAGAGTTAAATGAAAGTAAAAAAAATTATTGGAGTATTATTTGTAACAACTATGGTTGCTCTAATAGCGAGCACAATCTTGGTCGTCAATTCAGGTCCAGTAGAAGATGAGCCAATAGGAGAATTCAGACCTGGTGGCGCAGGTCCAGTAGAAGATGAGCCAATAGGAGAATTCAGACCTGGTGGCGCAGGTCCAGTAGAAGACGAGCCAATAGGAGAATTCTATCCTGGTGGCGCA
>DXJF01000159.1 GCA_019057375.1 Candidatus Heimdallarchaeota archaeon | reverse complement strand
AGCTATTGAAGCTATTAAAGAATCAAAGGGTGGACAAGTGGTTGTCTTTAAGGAAAAAATTACTATTCTTCCTCTAGAATTTGCTGGAATAATGAGTACCAAGCCTTTTGAGGAAGTTGTTTCAAAGACACAACAGTTGCACGAATCTTTAGAAGATTTGAAAACAACAATTTCTGAGCCATTTATGGCACTAGCCTTCGTATCCTTACCAGTAATTCCACATTTAAAAATTACAGACCAAGGATTGATAGATGTAGATACAATGACCAAAGTTTCAGTAATTGAAGATTAAATCTTTAAATTCCCATTCATAACATTTTTAATTTCTCTGAATTTTATTTGATTCATGACAGAATTACTTTTCCAACAAGATTCTTATCTAAAAGAATTTGAAGCAAAAATCATTGAAATCATCGAGGATTCAGTAATATTAGATAAAACAGCCTTTGCTCCAAAAGGTGGGGGTTTGACTTCAGATCTTGGAACTTTATCATTTAATGATGGAACGCAACTGGATGTTATTGAAGTTACTTCCAAAGGTGGGAAGATTTATCACAAGCTTTCATCAAATCCAGATAGCAAATATAGAGGAACATCAGTAAAGGGCATTTTAGATTGGGAAAGAAGATACAAACAGATGAGGTTACATACAGTCTTACACTCAATTTCTAGCATTCTGTACAAGAAATATGGTACTGCTGTTACAGGAGGTAATATTACTCCTGAGAAGAGTAGAGTAGATTTTGATATTGATCATTTAAGACAAGAACGAATTCAAGAAATTGAAACTACGGTGAAGAAGATAATAGAGGGTGATCATAAAGTATCTGTATCATTCTTAGAGCGAGAAGAAGCTCTGAAAGATCCAGATTTAATTAGAACAAAAGTTAATCTCATTCCTGAGAGTGTGAAGATTTTACGAATCGTAGATATAGAAAATATTGATCGCCAAGCTGATGGAGGAGTTCATGTTAATAGTACTAAGGAAATAGGTTCATTTGTTCCTCTGAAAACTGAAAATAGGGGAAAGGACAAGAAGAGATTATATTTCACAGTTAAACCCTGATTATTTGCTCTAATAATTCATTCCATAGGTTTAACCAATAAAGTTAATAATGTGTCTTATTCAACGGTAAAACAAATATACTAGTAGAAAAAGGGATATTTATGAAATTGGGCAGATTCGTAGGTTTATTTACTGTTCTCATAATTCTAAGTTCTTCTTCTATCAATATGTGGACTGCTTCAGCTCTCTATAACCATATTCAGAATAATGAATATGAATTGAATAATGATATTGAGCAATCAATTAATGCTCCTGGAATTGTCAATATGTCACAATTATATCAGTATGAATATCATGAAGATATTAAAGGAAGTAGGAGATTCAAATGGAAAATTGAAACATTAGAAAGAACAGATAATTTCCATATTGCAGAAGGTGATAAGAAAATAAAGATAGGAGATAAAATAATCCTCCTTATTGGTACTGATCCATCTTTACAATTAGATCAACCACATTCTTGGTGCCTGATTTATGTTAACGATGTAATGGCAAGATATAGTAATGATTTCGAACATGGTCGAGCTGTTTTCAAGTTTTTACAACCAATTGGAATTGATCACTGGGATAACTTCACTAATGAATATTATAACTCACCAGCATTTTTAAACTATTATGAGGAAAATTATAACTTTACTGATTTTGCAGTAACTCATTATAATCAAACATTCTTCTATAATGAAACAAGTTTTTCTGATTATTTAGCTAGATCACCTTATATTAATACAACACGGTGGACTGTACTAGAAGATGATACTGTAGTATATACTAACACAATTATCTCCGAGATAAATAATATAACTCAAATCGAGATAATTTATGACAAAGATACGGGTTTGTCTAATAGAATGTACTATAGTGCTTCATTCATAAATGGAACTGGACACTTTGCTGGTGTTAACATGTCTCTAATTCGGCTTCATGGGTGGGGGCTGCCGTATACTATTACAACTTGGGTAGTATGGATTCCCATACTTTTGATTACAGTTGGATTAATTGTAGCAATCAGGTTACGTGCTTTCCAAAGATTAAAACTCTATTTGGAAGCAAGAAAAATAGCAAAAAAGGATTAAGTTTCCTTTTCTTTTCTTTTAATTTGTTTTTTTTAAATTGTTAATAGAGCATTTTTATCCAATTTTACCCGATAACGAAAATGTTATATGTTTCCTTAACAGTTTTTTTCTTCCGAAAGAAAAATAATGGAATTTTAATGTAAAATAACCATGAGTTGATTTTAATGACCACATTAAAAACTAAAAAAGTTGATTTAAAAGTAGAGAGAGATTTTGCTCTCTTAAATACAGAAACACTCAATGATTTAAAAATAAAGCATTCTGCAAATGTTAAAGTTAAAAGTGATAGCGGAGAAATTATGTGCGAAGTGATTGCCACTGAAGAACTGATTGAACCAGGTTTTGTTGGATTAAAAAGTGGAACACTTGAACTATTAAAAGTGGGATTAAACAAAAAAGTGAATGTTTTTGTTCGTCGAAGACCTGCATCGATTGAACATGTTAAGAATAAAAGGCAAGGAAGTATCTGGAAAGAGGGAGAAATACGTTCAATTGTTAATGATATATGTAGTGGGCATTATACTGACTTAGAAATATCCATGTTTACCCTCGCTCAATATTATCTCGGTTTGAATATGGATGAGATTCAATATCTTACAACCTTTATGGCTGAATATGGTACTACACTTAATTTTGAAGAACCAGTTTATGACAAACATTCAATAGGCGGTATTCCAGGAAATAAAGTGAGTCTTGTTATTGTACCAACTGTAGCAGCAGCAGGGTTACTTATTCCTAAAACAAGTTCTAGAGCAATAACAAGCCCCTCTGGAACCGCTGATACAATGGAAGTACTTTGTGATGTAAACTTTTCAGCAGATGAGATTTTAGAAATTGCACCTAAAACAAGAGGAATGTTAGTTTGGGGTGGAACACTAGATTTGTCACCTTTAGATGAAATTGTAATTCATAAAGTTGAACAACCATTAGGTATAGATCCTCACAGTCAGATGCTTGCAAGTATTTTTAGTAAAAAAGTTTCTACTGGTGTGGATCATATGGTTCTAGATATACCTACAGGTATAGGAACTAAAATGCCAACCAAAGAAGATGCGGTCGACTATGCACATGAAGCTACAGAGTTAGGTAGAAGACTTGGAATTCAAATTGAAGCAGCTTTAAGCTATGGAGAACAACCTCTTGGAAAAGCTGTAGGTCCAGCTCTTGAAGCGAGAGAAGCTCTTGATGTAATTGAGGGTAAAGGACCAACAAGTGTATTTGAAAAAAGTAGTGAACTTTCAGGAATTCTCTTTGAATTAGCTGGTATTGCTCAACCTGGGCAAGGTGCTGCGTTAGCAGCTGATTATATTATGAAAGGCAAAACCAAGGCAAAAATGGAAGAGATTATAGGCGTTCAAGGAGGAAATGCAACAGTTACAGGAGAAGAAGTAGTTGTTGGTGAATTTACTTCTGATATTTTAGCTCCTAAAGATGGATACATTGTAAAATTAGCAAATTCTGCTGTAAAAAGAATAGCAAAAGCTGCTGGAGCACCAAGACATAAAGAAGCTGGAGTTTATCTTCATAAGAAGATTGGTGATTTTTGTAAAAAGGATGAAATAGTGATGACCATTTACTCAAATAGTGAAGGAAGATTGACTGAGGCTATCAATTTAGCTATGAATCTTAACCCATACCTATTAGAAGGTATGATTATAAAGAGAATTTCTTCTGGTCCTAAAAAATAAGAAAAGAACTTAATTCTCCTTTTCTTCTTTTTTCAAAATCATTTTATTCATATAGAGTGATTGATCGAAAAACGTTATTTCGAATCCTACTTTTGACCAAAATGGTTGAACAAAAGGTGAGCAGCAAAGCTGGATTGTATCTTCTTCTATGACATTATTTATCAGTTCTTGAGCACATTTGTAACCCATACCTTTTCTTCTCATGTCCTCTCTTACTTCAAAAACATAGATTATTGGACATCCTACGGGTACAAAACCACCTTCATAACCAGGTTCATCAGGAATAACAGCTGCTACAGCAACTAACTCCTTTTCAACGAAAAACCCATAGCATTTAATTTGCTCATCAAAGAACATTCTATAGGAAACAAAGAAAGGAAATTGGTGACTAGGAACATCATCATAATCAATTATGTGAACTATCACATCAGATTGCTCTTGATGTTCTTCCATTTAATTCACCCTTTAACCTTTTCTAAACTAAGTTTCCTCTTTTAATAAAACTATATATGGTACAAATTTTATTTTAAGCGGAAGATTTTTTATTTGAGTCACAATGTATATCTCTGTTGAGGAGAAATTATGTCTGGCTTTGATTATGTAGAAGAAGCGATGTTTGGGAAATCCATTTTCAAAAATGAATCTACACTGTATCCAGAGTATGTTCCACCAGAACTTCCAAGAAGAGAAGAGGAGATTAAGAGATTAGCAAGAAATTTTAGATCACTTCTAGGAAAAGAAGGTTCATTTTCAGTTAATGTTGCAATAGTTGGGAATGCTGGAATTGGAAAAACTAATTTGTGTAAATATACTATGAAAAGGTTTGAAAGTACAGCAAATTCAAGGCATATAAATGTAAAATTCTTATATTATAATTGTCATTCTTTCAGAAGCAAAACAGCAATTTTACGAAATGTTTTATCAGAACACTTCCGTATTCAATCTCGAGGTTTTAGCGATGAAGAAATTCTAGATATGCTAGTAAAAAGATTAACAAAAGAAGATATACGATTAATAATCGCTCTTGATGAAGCTAATATGTTAAATTCCGAAGATATCCTGAGTATCTTCCATGCTGGTGAGTACTTCGGTTCAGAGCAAAGCATGATTTCAACAATAATAATTTCCAGACCTACTGAATGGAAATCTCTTCTAAATGTACCTCTGTCTGGACATATTCATGATCAATTAGATGTTTCTGGTTATTCAAAGGATCAATTGCTGGAAATTCTTGAATATAGAGCTAGCATGGCACTCTATCCAACTTCTTACTCTGATGAAACATTGAATCTTATTGCAGATATTTGTGCTTCTTCTCAGAATGCAAGACATGGACTCGAAATTCTTTATAGATCTGGAAAACTGACTGATTTAAAACAAGAGAACTTTATTGTTCCGGATTATATTAGAGCCGCAAAAGCTGATGTTTATCCAGAACTAAGAAGAGATGTTTTATCTGAGCTTAGAGATCATGAATTATTAACTGCTTTAGGTGTAGCGAAAAAACTTTCGTTAAAAGGTGTTACATCTACAACAGTAGATGAAGGTTACGAAAGCTACCTTTTAGCCTGTGAAGAATATGAAGAAGATTCAAGAGGAAAATCGACTTTTAGATCTGCTATAGAAACCTTAGATAAAGTAGGTGTTATTGGTAAAAGTGTAGGACCAATTGAAGAAGGTAAAAGAGGAAGACGAGCCAAAATAACAACTTTTGATATCCCTGCAACTGTTCTTGTAGAAAGAATTGAGAATATACTATCAAAACCAAGAGATTCGAAGGATTAGAGATTAATTGACACAAATCATTGTCATTGAATTCTTTACACCTTCTAGAATAATATTGTTGTTCAAAACTTGATTTTTCAATTCGTCCATTGTTCCGAATTCAATCTTTACAATTAAATCATAGATACCATACACTGCATAGACTTCTGTAACTTCTACAATGTGTTTAAGGCCTTCTTGAACTTTTTCTAACATACCCGATTGGACGTTTAGAAGGATATAAGCTGCTTGTGTCATTTTTAGAATAGACTCCTTTTGACATGTTACTTTCGAATGCATTTAAAAAAACTAACATTGGTACATGGAACTAGAAGAACCGGAGAAAAATTTCTTCAGATAGAGAAAAAAAGAATAAGAATTATTATTTTTGAATCTTTAATCTTGCTTTGCAAGCTAGGCAAGTTCCATTTCCAACTCCCCATTGATATAGATGTTTTTTATGAGAATTTAACAGATAAGGAAATAACTATAGAATCATGTCTATATGATTTAATGATATTTTCGAGTCAAGAGTGGGTACCTATTGAAAATGCACTTGAATACGTTGAAGAACCTACAGCCACATCTTTTGCTGGACTTATATGTAGCATACTGGCAACAATCTTTCTAGTATATACAGAAAATCGTAGAACCAAAAGGAAGAAAACATAATGGTGACCAGGAGGGGATTTGAACCCCCGATCACATCCATTATAGCTTGAGGGAAACATCCATTCAAGTCCCCAAGGATGTATCATACCAAGCTTGACTACCTGGTCTCGGTTATAAGTTACACTTTGTTTCTAATGAATTGAATTTTAAGCTTTTCTATCCAAAAACAAAATCTCATTATTATAGATCTTAACGTTTTGAGGTTATCAAACTAGCCACAAGTTCAAGAGCTTTCAAATCCTCATTACTCCAAAGCTTTTCTTTTTTAATTGTCTCATATCCAATAAAACCAGTTGTATTGGCTTCTTTTATGATAGGAACAGCAAGAATACTTTTTACTCCTTGAAAGTTCATCAATTCAATCATTGATTGAGCATCATCTGTAAGATCATTAATACTATTAATTCTAGCAATTTCCTTGTTTTCATATAGTATTTGCCTGTAAAATGGGAACAGGTCAATTGGAATTTTTTGTTGCTCATCTTTAATTGAAGGGATTTTCTTACCACACCATTCATGAGTATTATTCGCAATTATATAGTCATTTTCATCTTTTTCGAAGAAATAAATATAGACTCTGTCAGGAGTACTAAAATTTCCAAGTTGATCAATCCAGAGGTTTATTTTTTGATTCAAACTTAGTTTTTTTAAGTTTACATCTTGAAGTTTATTGGATAGATTGTCAAACTTCCTTGTTTTTTTTGAGGATTCATCCATTAGTACTAAAAAATATAATGTGTTAATCAAATTTTTAAATCTTTAGTGGCTTTAGAAAAAGGACAAAAACTGCCAGAAATAGCAGTTTCATTACTAGAATAATCAATTTAGGAGATTTCAGACGGGTGATTTAGACGTTGTTACTGCTGAAAGTAATCTCGAGTTTCATTACTAGAATAATCAATTTAGGAGATTTCAGTTTACAAGAATAAGGCGTAATAAATTTAAATCGGCAGAGAAAATATTATAAACACCTAAACTATGAATTGATTGTTTATAATGTCAAATCTAGATTCAACATCAGAAAACCTTATTTTACAAAGGCAAAGATATGGTGCTTTAGGAGCCTCTTTAAATAAATCTTCAAGAATGACAAGTATGTTTAAGGTTCTTTTTGCAACAACACTAATTTTCGGTCTTCCGACTGTAATACTTCTCTCAAATCCTTTGAAAGATAACCTTACAGTAATATTTCAAATGGTAATCTTTGGCTTTAGAATTCTTATTATCGCTATGTGCCTTCTGCTTTTTTCACGTGTTACATCTAAACTTTATACAGCAAAAAATGATTCTGATAAGAAGTTAGCAGAGATAGGATACAAGGATGCAAAAACAAATACTAAAGAAGAAAGAGTTTTACTAACAAGAACTACAATTTATTCTATTTTGAAATTATTGATATTATTGGCAACATTTTCCGGCCTATTTCTTTTCAGTGCAAGAGATAATTATGGATACATAATTGGACAACAAGTAATCTATTTAGTTGTTCTGTTTCTGCTACTATTGAGTGTATCCTTCTGGACATCAAGAAAACCTGATTACTCTCCCAGGCTTGGTGGAAGATTGCTAATGTTGGTTTTTGTACCAGCACTTATCTTC
Source organism: Candidatus Heimdallarchaeota archaeon (assembly GCA_019057375.1). Lineage (GTDB taxonomy): Archaea > Asgardarchaeota > Heimdallarchaeia > Heimdallarchaeales > Heimdallarchaeaceae > UBA460. The sequence goes on along the minus strand of DXJF01000159.1, from coordinate 54,084 downwards.
TGGGGTCTGGAAGTTATTCTGGGATTCTTTAATGTTATAAGTGATTCAAGATTTCACTATAATATTCTACAAACTTCCTATGGGTTAATTTATCCATTTGCTTTCATCTTTTTATTAGTGGCTGTGCTCTACACAACAAGGAAGACAATAAGAGAAAAAAGAGCTATTCGAGAGGCTAGAATCGCTGATTTTGACAGAAGAGCTGGATTCATTGAAGAAAAGAATCCTTTTAGTCAAATGATATATCATATTCAATTGAGTTTTAATAAGATGGGAAGAGCAATTACAGGAAGAGATAAAAGGGAGAGAAATATCGATAAAAGACCCAGTAAGCTTATTGTTAACAGTATGTGGCTAACAATTTTTGCTACTTTCTTTGGATTTGCATTTTTACTTCCTTGGAACATGTTTCCACATGATGGGATCCTATTAGCTGGGGCAGCTATAATATCTTATCAGTATTCAATGATTAAATTTGAGAGAGATGAACTAGTCGTTATAGCAGTACCTGAAAAGGATGAAACAATTGAACCACCTGAAATAAGAACTAAAGAGTTGTTAACCACAACTTCAAGGTTTATTATGTTACCCACTCTAATCTTTATTGTTGTACAATTTATCTTAAATGGTATATTAACAAAAGGAGTTTTTACTACTGCAAATCTCCAACTTATCTTAAGCTTTACTTGGGTTATAGCATTGATTGTTATACCGTTGTCAATTCACATTATTTACAAAATAGTTCAAAATATCAAAGAAGATAGAACAATGGATAATATAAGGATGTATTTCAATGGGTTATTCCTTATTTTATTATTTGAGTTAGTGCTTTATGTTATGACTGTGATAGCACTTTTTGGAGCCTTTTATGGATATGGATTTGAATTGATTCATGTAGTAACATTAGCATTACAAGCAACATTTATAGTAGCACTTGTTATTTTTCCAATAGCATATCTATTTATAGCCACCAAAGTTGATGAAAAAGGATTTAAAATACTAACAATATCGACTTATGTTCTAGTAGGTCTTATTAATATAGGAATCTTCACTGTGTTTATTATTCACATTTTATCTCTTTTCTTCGGGTAGATTCACATCTATCTTTTCTTCTTTTATTGAATTTTCAGAAAAACACTTTGTCTTTTTTCGGGTTCTTCCATGGATGGATCTGCATAATAATGGAATAAACCATCCTTATTGGTAAATGCTGCACATTGACCAGATGTATCCATAGATATAATGTGTAAAACTCCTTCTTCTTTGAGCTGTTTAAGTTCCAAAATTCCCATCTCTGTAGCCTTATCAATAGGAATTTTTCGATGAATCTTATCAACAACCAAACGAGTAGTTGACAATCGAATTGCTAATTCACCGGTTCCAGTACATGCAGAACCTGCTTTGTCAGAACAATAAATTCCTGCACCAAAAATGGGTGAATCTCCCACTCTGCCTGGAAATTTCATAGCTAATCCTGAAGTTGAAACACCTACTGCAAGATTACCTTCATTATCTAAAGCAATTACATTTGTTGTTCCATGCTTATCAAAACTTAGTTTTCTATACCATTCCTTGATTGAATAATTTTCCATAACATCCTTAAGGTGAACATCAAACCTCATAAAAAGCTCTCTGACTAATTTCTGGGCTTCAAGAGGCATTTCAAGGCTTTTCCCATCCATGATATTTTGATAATTTTTAATACCTAGTTCATCAATGATTTCTTCTTCCTGATAACCCAATGCTTTTGCGAATCTTTCTGCACCTTCCCCAACTAGCATCACATGAGGACTGATTTCCATAACCTTTCTAGCGATTGAGATGGGATGACGAAAATTCTTCACAGCTGCAACAGCTCCAGCATTTCGTGTCTTACCTTCCATAATAGAAGCATCAAGTTCAACAATACCAAGAAGGTTTGGAAAACCATTGAAACCAACAGTAATATCATAAGGATTGTTTTCTATTAATTTGATGCTTTCTTCAACAGCATCTAAAGCTTGACCACCTTCTCTAAGAATTTTCAAACCAGTTGGTAAACCTACATTCGAATTACGAGTACCACAAATGGCATAATCAATAGTCATTGTGATATGGGGATTGGAGAGTTTAATAAATATACTCTTTAAAGTCGATGAGAAAATTAAGATAGAAATAGTTTTAAAAATACAGTTGGTTTATTCATTCTAATGTCAGATTTAATGGTTGAAACACAACAACTATCTAAACAATTCAAATTTCTACTAGCAGTAGATGGAGTGAATCTGAAGATACCAAAAGGGAAGATATATGCACTTTTAGGACCCAATGGTGCGGGTAAGACCACTTCAATTAGAATGTTGCTTGGGCTACTAAAACCAACTTTCGGTAGAGTTATTGTTAACGATATCGATGTAACATTGAATCCTAAAGCTATTCGAGGAAAAATTGGTTTATTACCACAGATTTCTGCAGCATATTATGATCTGACACCTATGCAAAATATCAAATTTATTCTGGAAATGAATGAAGTTTCTTATGAGGAAGTTAGTCAAACTTTAGCTAATTATTTTAAAACCCTAGAAATAACTCATGAGATGTTGAACAAATCATTTTCGAAACTTTCTGGGGGAGAACAAAGATCAATTAGTTTTATTATGGCTGTAATAACAAACAAAGAATTTCTCGTGCTAGATGAGCCCACTTCAGGTTTGGACATATCTAGAGCCAAATATATTAGATCAATTATTAAAAACTTGGTTGAAGAAGAAGGAAAAACAATTTTGCTTTCTTCTCACATCGTTTCAGATTTAGAGGAATTAGCTGACTATTGTGGAATTCTTAAGCAAGGAAAATTAGTTTTTCAAGGAAAAAAAGAGGAAATTATCAATACTTATGCTCCTGATACACAAGAATTTGAAGATGCAATTATTGAAGCTTTTAAAACACCAATAAAGAGTTCAACTCCTGAAAAGGAGGGATCATTATGAGTAAGAAGAAAGGGGTAAGTCAACTCAAGACTTTATTGAAAAAAGATTTGAGGCTTTTATTCAGAAAGAGAGTTGCTATTTTCGTGTTTGGAGGTCCTTTCATTATGATGTTTTTGCTAATTGGTTTACCTTCTTTATTCAGTACACAACAAACATCTTCATTCTTAATTTGCAGTGATGACTTGGGTTATTCTGGTACAAACATAGGTGATTCCATTCTTGGAAATCTCACATTTTATTTTTTGAGTGATTCTACAATTGAAGTAGAGGTAGTAGCAAATTTATCCGCTGTAACTTATACAGCTGAATTTGGTTTGTATATCCCATCTAACTTCTCTGAACTAGCATTTCTAGGAGTACCAACTTATTATATTGTAGATGCTACTCAATCACTTTTCTCTGAAAATCTTTTTGCAACTGTCAGAAGTATTGCAAACAGTGTAATTGCTACAACTCTAGCAAATAGAACAATTCCTCCAGTTAATCAAGATGAAGTTGCTCCTGCATCTATACCTGAAGAATTACTTTTAGGACCTAAAGCAGCTGCTCTAGCTATGCCTTTAAGTTATATGATTTTTCTACTTATAGCCCTTAACTCTGGCTCTTATTCCAGTATCGGTTTTGCTAGAGAGAAAAGAATGAGAACAATGGAAATTCTTTTAGCTTATTCTCATCGTCATAGTGATTTAGTAATCTCGAAAGCAATAACAGGTTTAGTTGCTTCCTTGGGCTCGACACTATCATATGTTTTAGGAATTATTGCTGCAACCCAAATTTCTGGAGCAAGCTTTAGTAGTATATTTGAAATCTTTGGTTTGAATCTAGGCGTTCTAAATGCTGGAGACATCATTGTTACGATTTTATTCGCAGTTTTAGCGTTACTTATATCACTACTCCTCACTATGGCAATAGATAGCAACTTAGCTAGAGAAGCATCAGAAAGGATTTCTCCACTTGTTTCTATTGGATTAGCTATGTTTTTCTACTTTGGAGCTGTATCAAATCCACTCGGCTCATCTTCAGCATCTATGATTAATCCTTTTTACTGGTGTTATAGAGTGAGTTTGTTGTTGATATCTGGAAAATTCAGTATCGAAATCGTGGTTTATATTTCCTTAATAACTGCACTCTTAGGACTGTTAATCTTCTTTTCTACTCGAGGAATACAAAAGGAGAAGACCCTTTATCTAGAATAGAATAAACTCTTATTTTTTTCTATTTTTGTTCGGATTTTGTAGAACCTATGTTATTTTTGCTACACCTAACCAAGTAAGGACTATAAGGATATCTAGAATGATTACTATCACAAAACCACACAAAGTGTAAAGAAAAGCAAATAGTGTTTGTTTTCTAAATGATTTTAAAATTTCTAGAGAATTATCATTGGTTTGAGGAATTAATTTTAGTTTACGATACCGCATTCCATAAACTGTGAAAACTCCAGACATTATAATATTGAAGATAATTACAAATATATCTACAGATCTTATTTGATCTAAAGCTGATGTCCAAAACCCATAAATTGCAGACATAGCAAAGAAAGGCATACCTACAAAATATGGTAAAATATATTTATTATTTAATTCCTCCCAAAATGAAACTACGTCAGAACCACATCTAGGACACATTTTGTTCTGTTCTATCGTTTTTATGTTTACTAACTGAGGATAAAATGCCTTTTTGTTACATTTAGTACAATAATTAGTCCTATGAACGAATTTCATAACTTTAATTTTGTGAGAGGATTTTAACTGTTTCGCAGAGGATTATAATTTAGACTTTCTTCTTTCTTTTAAAGCCAGAACAAGTATAGGAATGGCAGCTAGTAGTCTTAAGCAAGTAATTATGATAAGGAAGTTTCTGAGAAAGAGTCCAAAACTATCTAAAGAGGTATCTAGAAATTTTGAAAAAATGCCTGTTGAAAAATCTAACCAAACTGATTTAGAAATTAAAGAGACACTGGATTTTGTAAAGAATTCGAAAATTAATCCTGAAATAAAAGAACCTGTAAAAGTTAGAATACCCAGAAAGACATTATATGTTCCACTATATGTTCCTTTGATTTCTGGATCAGCAAGATTGAGAATTTCTGTACTAACAGATACATTAACTAAACCATTTCCTAGCCCACCAAAAAAATTAGTAATGATAATTAGAGCCCAGTGAGTACTAAAAGCCAAAGTAATAGGAACTAAACAGAGTGAAATGAATCCAATAAAAATCATGAATTTTCTACCTATTCTATCTGCTACTTTGAAAGTAATTATGAATCCAATAGCCATGCTTGCTGAAAAAACAGCTGAAAGAATAGCTACTGCAGATGTGCTAGGTTCCAATCTACTAAGAACGAAGGGCGATAAAGGCCATAATAAACTCATTATTAGCCACCATATCATTGTAGTTCCACTGAAAATTACAAATGATCTGTTCTTCAGGAGAGTTTTAATAGGAACAGCTTTCCTTACTGATTTTGTTCTGTTAGTTTCTGAAAGGGTTAAGATTACTATAGATGCAAGCGCAAAGAACAAAGCTCCCACTAAAACCATAACCCTGTATTTTGTTTCTAATTCAGTGTTCTTGAATGGTATTAAATCGATTATAAAACCTAATAGAAGTAGCAATCCTGAAGATATGAGAGTTCCTACCATGCTGAGCTGGCTTATTACTTTTGTTCTAGTTTTTTCTGTGGTAATGTCTCCCATTAGGGCATTCCAGGAAGGAATAACCATACTTATTCCTAAAGAATAGATTCCAATAATAACCATAAAAAGAACAGGTGAAGTAAGGAATGCTAAATTAACTGTAGTTATAGTAGCAATAATGAACCCAAATAATAAGACTAATTTTCTACCTATTCTATCTGATAGACGACCAAAAAAACCTTGTAGAAGAGACGACCCTAAATTTTGAATAGCTGTAATGAAGGACATCTGTAATGGAGTTGCTCCTATTCCAACAGCAATCAAAGTAGCATAGTTAAAGTAGAACTGCTGCCCACCACTATTAGCTGCGGCAATTGCATAAGTCTTAATTTTATCTTTCTTGATAGCTTTTTCTTTAGGTATTTCTTCTTCAGTATGAATCAAGTTAGTCAAGTATCTGCTACTAGTCGTTTAAAAAATATTTTTATGAAGCACCAATGGACGAAATGTATTTAATGAAGTATCTTTTACATCAATGAACCTTAATTCTTATTAGGAGAAGTGAAGTAGATGCCGAGAAGACCTGATGCAGAATTAGTAAAAACTACAAAATTTCATGAATTTGAATTTCTGATAATGCGCAAGAAAACAGATAGTGAAATTCATTTTAAAACTCAGATAGATCTCACTCATACATTCAAGTTTTTGAAAGAGTATAATAAAAATCGAGATGACAAAGACAAACTAACATTATTCCAAATTTATTTAACAGCAGCAGTAAGAGCTGTAACTTTACGCCCTAAGATTAATAGATTTGTTTCTGGGCGAAGATTATGGCAACGAAATCAGATTATCCTTTCATTTGTAGTTAAGAAGGACAAAATTGAAGGCGGAGAAGAAATTAATGCAATGATTGAATTTGATCCATTTGATAATTTGGAAACAGTTCAAAAAACAGTTACTAGCAAATTATATGAAGCTCGATATGGAGAAAACCAAAACGAAAAAGACGTCAAATTTTGGGGTGCTTTTCCTAGATTTTTCATTAATTTCATTTTTTGGTTATTACGTTGGACTGATGAACATAATATGCCAATTTATTCCCTCACAAAAGATATACCTATGTGGTCCACAGCGTTTCTTGCTCATCTAGGATCAATAAATATAGATGCAGTTTATCATCATCTCTTTGGGCTGGGGACAACTGGAGTGTTAGTAACAATTGGTAAAATTCACAAGGCTCAAGTAATCAATGAAGAAACTGAAGATATTGATATCCGTGATGTGATGGAACTTAAAATCTGTATTGATGATCGAATCACACCTGGAAGTTACAGTGGACCAACTATTGATTTACTAAAAGAATTAATAGAACATCCTGAACCTCTGTTAGAATCTCCAGATTTGACACATGAGCAATTAGATAGATTAAAGCTTAAGAAGTATAAGAAAGAAAGAATCGAACGAGAAAAAAGAAGACGTAAGGAAAAAAAAGCTAAATCAAATAAGAAGTAGATGATGACGAGTAAATTAGTTTAATTTTCTTTATATTTCCAAAATAATTTTTGCAGATAAAATACTTAACGAAATAAAGATAACAAGAACGTATTGTGTTAGAATTTTCTCTTGTTTTTTTCTCCAACAAAAGTCAATTGTAAGTTTAGAGAAATAACTTCTTTCCATACTAGGAAAATCGAAATCACAGTTCTTACAGAAACTTTAAAAATGTGCATTCGTCACGATTGATTAAATTAAGACTAACACTCGAGGTTAATTAGATGAAGGTTTCTAAGAAAATATTAACACTATTCACAGTTACACTTTTTATCGGGTTTTTAACTGTTGGCACTGTCTCTAAAGCAACTAATAGTTTTATTAAATTACAACCACCAACGGAAGGAGAATGGATTATTACAGGTTTGGAAACAATAACAAACGATGTAATAATCAATGGTTCAATTACAATTGAAGAAGGTGGAGAGTTGAGGATTATTAACTCAACTGTTGATTTCTTGGCAAATCAAACTTTCTCATGTACAATAGAATTGAAAGATGGTGCAACTCTTCATGTTGAAAACAGCTATTTACAACCAACAAACATTCTATACAATTTTAAAATTAAAGCAACTCACATCAGTACAAATTTAAGTGTAGCATCAGCTGTAACTTTCATAGAAGGTGGCATGGATTTTGCAATAATTGATATTAGAAATGCAGTTGATATAACAATAGATGACATGGAGTTCTTTGGTTGTTCATTTTATATAGCTAATGGTCAAGATATTTTGATTGAAAATAGTTTAATTTATGGAACTGAAATCGGCTTAGAAATAGAAGATAGTTATTCAATCATAGCTAGAGGACTTACCATTGACAGTGTAGATTATGGGATTCTAATAGATAATGCCAATGATCTCATCCTTGATAACAATGATTTTGGAAATGTAAATGAAATTGGTTTTCGAATAGATGATATAAATCCAGTTGAAATTATAAATAATCGTTTCCAGATTGTTAAACTAGGGGCTTATGTTGACAATTCAAAAATAACATTGACTAATAATACATTCCTGAATATTGAAAATGGTATTGTTCTAACTAATGCAGATTTATCTACAATCAGCAACAATAACTTCACAGATGTTTCAGATATTTGTATAGAAGCAGAAGGTACAAGATTATCTTTAATAACTGAAAATAGATTCATAGATAGTTATCAAGCCTTTGATTTTTTCACATCACCAAATTGGATTATAGATAATTACTTTGATAATCTTGATTATGGTATAGTTATTCTAGATTCAGATGGAATGGAAGTGTTAAATAACGAATTCTATAACATATCAAAAACGGCTGTTGAAATTACAGATACAAGAGATACAATAATATCATTTAATGAATTTTATAATGTTACAACAGGAATCAACATTCTAGGTGGAAGATATATTGAGATTGAATCTAATACTTTATCCTATGTAGGGGAAGGAATAGGTGTAGTCTCCTCACGAGAAGTAACAATTCTTGGTAATATTATCATTAATACAATAACTGGTATCTATGTTGAACAAACTAAAGAAGTAGTTATAACAGCTAACGGTGCGATTAATGCTGAATATGGTATATCCCTCTGGTCTTCTAGTTACGCTCTTCTAGCCAGTAATGGTATATTTGACTCCGTTTATGGAGTCAGTATCTGGTTCTCAGATAATATCAGACTACTAGGAAATGACGTAAACACTTCAGACATTGGAATTGTTGCCAGAAATACATTCTATTTGCAAATTCGAGATGGAACCTATAAGGTGTTAAATATAGGTATACAGATTATTGGATCTACATCTCCTATTGTAACTGGAAATTCATTTGATTCAATTTCTGGAGAAGCAATAACCCTCATTGATAGTAACGGTTTTTCGGTATACAATAACAATTTTGGAACTGTTGGACAATATGGTTCAATAACTAATTGTATAGGGCTTTTCTATAAACAAATTGATCAGGATACTTATGTTGGTAATTATTATCTAAATGAACCTGGAGCTACTGAGGTTTTAATTGATCTTGTTACAATTGATTCTGTTGATCATGAAATTAAAGACCTCTATCCTCTCGAGAAAGAATATACAGTTATCCCATCAATAGAATATGTAACAAGAGACATCATTAATCCACAAGACATTGATGAAGTATTTGTTGAATCTCAAATATTTGTACCTACTGATACAGAAAATGTTAAGGTATATCTACAGTATCTTCTTAACAATGACCTAAAATGGACTAATATTGAAATAACTTCATCAGGAACGCCTATAGGTTCAATTGGTGCAATTAGCTCATATTCAGGAACTATTCCTGCATTTGACTATGATAATGTCATAATCTACCGAATTATGGTGGAATATTCTGATGAATCAGTTGCAAAGCAAGTCTTTTCTGTAAATGAGAGTTATGTGGTACTTGAATCTGAGTTTACACCTGTCTATATCTCAACTCCTGAAATCTCCATCTTGACCACTGATGAAGATGGTCAAGACGTTACTCTACCGACCAATCTCTTCTATGAAAATGAAAAATATATGATTACTGTTGAGATTACTAACAGAACTGATCTTGAGATCAGATCAGGTAGGAGTCATGTAAACATCACATGGTCAGAATTTGATCCAAACAATAATGTTACAACTGGATTTACAGCTATAATGGACTACAATGGAACTGCTTATGTCCCATTCTACTTCTTCGAATTTGTATCAGGATTTGATTTAAATGCGATTATTGAATTCTTTATCAGTGTTGTAGATATTAATGGTACATTCTATAGAACAGTAAATAATTATACAATATACATTGAATCTCCTGTTACTGAAACTGGTTTCGACGCAGTAACATTGCTTTCTATTGGAGCAACTTTGTTGGTAATTCAAGCTATGGTTGTATATCGGAGAAGAAGAAGAAAACAAGAAGAATAGAACTCTTCTTAACTTTTTTATTTTATTATTGGCACTATTGCTCACATAGTAAAATAAATAAATATATGATTTTCATTTGAGATGACGTTTATGCATGGATTACCCAAAGGAAAACGTAAAATTTTCAAGAGAGAAAATGTTATGCAGCAAGTCATACTTGCAGGTGTTATAGTAGCTTGTGTTGCTTATTCATTCATTTTAAACATTACACTTCTTAAGGTTTTATCAATTCTAGCATTAGCTATTGTTGGAACAATGCTATTCACATATTATATTATAGAGTTTTTCTCTGGAGCAGGTTATAGTGTAGCAAGTGCTATGAATGAACTTGTTTATTTAGTTCTTGCACTACCAATTCTAGTTATTTCCGCAGGATTTCTGCCAGTGAGTATTTTTCTTGCATTCTACCAGCCATCTGGAGAATCAGTTCGAATTGTTATCTATGTTATTTTAGGTGTGCTTGAAATTGGAGCAATTATGTTCTTAATCAACAATTATCTGAAAGATAGAAAGATGAATATATTTCAGTATATTAAATATGTTTTCAATTTCGAGGCTAGAGCTAAAGAAGCCAGAAAATTCAGGGAAAGAACTGAAGAAATAGATGGTTTTTATGATGATCTTCACAAAGTTGAAGACAAAATTGCACAAAGAATGGAAGAAAAATCTACCGGTTTTGATCAATTTGATTGGAAAGAAAAAGCTGGTAATATATCTGGGAAAAAAGGTTCAACTACTGTAAAATGTTGGAATTGTGATACCAGAAATGAAATGGATGCTTTTTTCTGTACAAATTGCAGTGCGCCTTTAAGAAAGGATGAATAGTCTCATCCCAAACTATTTATTTTAATTCTTTTCTTAGGGATTAATGGGTTTGAGAAATAGCGAAAAATGTTGTTTAATCATTTTTGATTTTGATGGAGTGTTAGCTGATTCCAAAGAAGCATATGCTATGCAGATGCAAGAAACTGTAGAGCATTTCTCAGGTAAGAAATTATCTGAGAAAGTTTTCAAAGAAAGGGTGGGAAATACCGATCAGAAACAGGATTTCATTGAATTCTTAGAAAATGATGATCCTGAATTATTAGATTTAGCTCTTCAATATTATGTAAACATTACAGATAAATATTCATATTTACGAAGTCTTTATTCTGGTGTAAGAGAAACACTTGAAGAACTTAAGAAAACAAACTATATTGGATTAGTGTCTAGAAAATCTCAAGAAAGGATGGAAAAGTGGTTACAACACTTTAAAATTTCTCATTTATTCGATAAACCAATAGGTACTCTTGATAAAACAAAGTCAAAAGCTATTATTCAAATCATGAATGATTTCAGTATCTCAAATAGTCGCACATTCATGATAGGTGATACAGAGTTTGATATACGAAGTGCAAAACAAGCGAGAGTTAATTCAGTTTTAGCATATTATGGAGCTTCTACTCCTGAAAAAGTGATGAAATTAAAACCAGATTATAATATTTATGAAATTACTGAACTTATCTCTTTGATCGATTCCTTCAAGAAATCAGTAAATCTCTCTGCCACAAATTTAAATAGATGAATATCAAACGAAAAATGATGAAAGTAGGTTTTCTACAGTTTCAGCCAATTTTGAAAGATGTTGAGAAGAATATTGATACAATTTCCAAACTTGTTGAAGGAACAAAATCTTTTGATTTATTAGTTATTCCAGAATTAGCGAATTCTGGATATGTTTTTGTGGAGAAGGAAGAACTAGCTAAAGTTTCTGAAGAAATTCCTTCGGGATATTTTGTTGAGAAATTAAGTGAATTAGCTAAACAAAAAAATGGCTATATAGTCTGTGGAGTCTGTGAAAAAAGTGGAAGTAAATACTTTAATTCTTCAGTATTAGTAGGTCCTGAAGGTTTTGTAGCTAAATACCGGAAGGTACATTTATTTGATAGGGAAAAACTGTTCTTTGAACCTGGGGATGGACCTTTCAAAGTATATAATATCAGGGGGATGAATCTAGGGATATTAGTATGTTGGGACTGGATTTTTCCAGAGGCCACCAGAAGCCTCGCACTCCAAGGTATGGATATATTAGCTCATTCAACAAATCTCGTTCTTTCCTTTTGTCAAACTGCAATGATTACAAGATCCATTGAAAACCAGATATTTACTATTACCTCTAATCGAATTGGTATCGAAACAAATGGAGAATTCAGCCTTCATTTTAAAGGTCATAGTCAAGTGACGACTCCAGATGCGAAAAGGCTTGTACAAGCTAGTACTGATAAGGAAGAAATGCATATTGTTGAAATAGATATCACAAAAGCAAGAAACAAGTGGTTAAGTGACAACAATCACATCTTCAATGATAGAAGACCTGAGATGTATAATACTTTGATTGAAAAAAAAGAGTTTTAAGTTATGAAAAACAGTTAGTGATGAGCTTATGAAAACTTCGCAAACCAAAGGTAGCAAAAGATCATATATACCTCATAAAGCTGCTGCTGAATTCAAGCCAGCATTTGATTGGACAGAAGCTGAAGCATTGAGTTTGTTTAATGATAGATTATTTACCTTTGAAGTTGATAAGATTCATTTAAAAGATTGTATTAAAGGAATGAAGGATCTTCCAACAGAATGTGTTGACGTGATTGTAGCAGATCCTCCTTTTGGTTTAAATTTCAGTGACATGGAACCGCTCTATAATCGAGACAGTAATTATGTTGCAGAAGGATACCAAGATATTTGTATTGAGAATTATATGGATTTCACAGAAAAATGGATAAGTGAACTTCCTCGTCTTATGAAAGATGATGCTGGTGTTTGGATCTTTAGCGGTTGGACAAATCTTGTAGATATCTTGAACGCATTAAGAGATAACAACCTAACATTGATCAACCATATTATCTGGAAATATCAATTTGGTGTTTTCACTAGAAGAAAATTTGTCACTAGTCACTATCATGTTCTATTTGCAGTTAAAAACGAAAAGAATTATTTCTTCAACAAGGTTGAACACTATCCTGAAGATGTATGGACTTTCAAAAGAGAATATGAAAGAGGAACAAAGAAGAATGCAACTAAACTTCCTCTAGAGGTTGTTTTAAGATGTATAGATTTTGGTAGCAAACCTGGTGACTTGGTTCTAGATCCATTTATAGGTAATGGTACAACAGCTGTTGCAGCAAAAGGTTCTTTCAGGCATTTCCTTGGTTTTGAAGTTAATCAAACACTAAGTGATATAATTGAAAAAAGTATAAACCAAACATCAATAGGAGAGTTTTACATACCTTACAGTGAAAAACCAGATGAATTAGTAAGAAAAGCTAGAAAGAAATTTAGTAAATAACGTATTTTTAATTACAATTTCCCCACTCATTCTTTTTGATACTTGAAACTTAACTTAACCCTGGCTCTGTATGCAACAATCATCCCATCATTAATTCTGGCATCTAATTTCTTTACTTCAACAACTCGAAGGTCTCTAAGTGATTTTGAAGCTTGTGCAACAGCTGCTTGAACTGCTTCTTCCCAATTATTTGGAGAGGATCCAACCAATTCAATTATTTTGTAAACTTTGTCATCATCCATTTTGTTTCCTCCTAATTTCTTTAATTATCTCAAATTGTCTACAGTTTATTTAAAGATTTGTTGAGAAAAATGGAAATTCTTCTTGTTTAATATGATAATTTCATCTTTCTTTTAGTTGTCTTGCTATTCAAGAAATTCTTTAGCAAGGTTATAGTATGCTTTAAGTGAAAAATCAAAAGTTTTTAATCCAATCTTCTCGTTTATACCATGTACCATGCTTAGGAATTCATCTAGTGGCAATTCTGGATCAATATAAAGCAAAACCATAAGTTGCAACGTTTTTTTTTCTCTATAAAACCTGCCATCTATTTCCCCCATAGCTATTAATGGTATCAATTTAGATCCTGGGAGTTCTTTCTAAACAGTTTATTCATTGTTAAAAGGTAAAGTTAAAATTCTCTTCTTTTTTTCTATTCAAGGTGAAAAAAATCCCATTTACGGAAAAAGATGTTAATGACATCGTCCGGATGATCAATGAATCTAACTATGTAGTAGCTTTTACAGGTGCTGGTATAAGTACTGAATCTGGATTAGCTGATTTCAGAGGTAAAGACGGTATCTGGACAAGAAAAGAAAAGGGACTACCACCTAAAAGAGGAAAACATTTTGATGAAGTTAAACCGAATACTGGCCATCTTGCTCTAGTTGCCTTGCAAGACATGGGGATACTTAAATTCTTAATTTCTCAAAATGTGGATAATCTTCATCTTAAATCCGGTATTAAGCTTGAATTGATAGCTGAACTTCATGGGAACTATATGTTTATGAAATGTATAGAATGTGATACTCGATATAAGCGGGAAGAGATTGGTTGGGATCGAGAAATTCATGGAAGAGGTTCTAGAACAGAAGAACAACTTGATCACCAACCGGTATGTCCAAAGTGTAATGGTAGAATAATTTCTTCTGTTATTAATTTTAATGACCCTATGCCTGAGAAAGAAATGGCTATATCGAAGAAACACACTCAGAAGTGTGATTTAATGTTGGTTGTAGGATCAAGTTTATCAGTTTTTCCTGCTGCAGGATTGCCTAGAAAAGCACAAAAGAATGGTGTAAAATTAATTATTATTAATATAGACTCAACACCTTTGGATGAAAAAGCTGATATCAAGCTCGAGGTTAGTGCTGGAGAAATTTTATCAAAAGTAGTAACAAAACTAAAAGAAAATTAGTTAAACAGGTTTAATAAGACTGAATAATCTTTTAAAGAAGCTAAAAAAAATAAATCTTTATGACAAGTATTAGGGATAATATCAAGAAATTCTATTCCGAGTTAATTATGTTTGCAATCTTGTTCTTATTCTTCTTTCAAGCGCTTTCTGATTTAGTTGAAACAATTTATGGTTTTGCCCTCTTAAACCTAGAACCTGATGAGAACATTTTAGGATTGGTATTTCTTATTACTCCTGTTGTGCTTTTATTCTTCCGTAAAAGGCTGCCAGATAAGATATTAGTTATACTAGGGGAATTAATAATTTTATCTAGATTACTAGATCCATTACTAAAAAGACAAGGAATTTTGGTTACTTCAGGTTTAGCAGTTGGATGTTTCTTAGTTTTCTTTCCAATTTATTTAACAAGGATGAAAAATGAAGAGAAGAAAACGAGTACAACTCTTGGACTATCACTTGCAATTGCTGTCGCATTATCCATTTTGCTTAGATCTTTAAATTCCTCTCTTGACATATCGATGTATAGTTGGTATCAAGTGATTGGTTGGATTTTCGGTATAATTGCAGGAATTATGCTATTTGGGATGAAATTCAAAAGTGAAGGACAGAAGGAAACTCAAGAAGAAATCAAAGAGTCTTCAAAAGGAAGTGGTTTTGGTAAAATCCTTGCTTTAACTTCTGGACTTGTAAGCGTTTTCATTATTATTTGGTTTACTTTTGCTAGTCCTACGGTAATTTCTAGATGGACAGAAGGAAATTATATTGGAATAACTCTAGGCATACTTGGAGTCTTATCTTTGTTTGTAATAGGACAAATGCTTAAACCAGATTTGTTAAGCAAATTGAAAACATGGATGCTTTGGTTATGGAATGGTGTATTTGCTATGTCTCTTTTCCTAACTGTTCTTGTTCATCAACTGAGCTTTCCCGACGAATCTGCTTTATATCCTATAGTTGCTCCACAAACTGCTTGGTACTATCACATACCGCTAGCTATAATGATTCTTCTATCACCAATAATCTATGTTAACTTTATGCTTCTAACTAGAGAAATAATCAAGATAAAACCCTCCACTAGAAAAATGGGTGGTAGTTTCGCATTAGCTGGTAGTCTCTATATCATTGTAATGATTTTTGTTCAAATATTACCCAATAATTGGGGTTACCTTGAACCGATTAGTACAGGATTTAGAGATAAGTATTGGTTAGCTTTCTTTTTACCTGGTTTAATACTGACTTTATCCATTCTATTGATTAAGAAAAGCTCGTTTGATTTAGGTAAACTATACACAAATAAAAGAAGAAATATGAGTGTAATAGTACTGCTTAGTACAATTTTCCTAGGAACATTAGTAGGTACACTTGTGACAAAACCTTATCCAAACTATACACCAGATGGAGATCTGGTTATAATGACATTCAATATTCAACAAGGAAGAAATGTTACAGGAGATAGGAATTTTGATAGCCAAATTGAGCTGATAAGGCAAGTTGACCCCGACATTCTAGGTTTACAGGAATGTGATCCTACAAGGATATCTGGAGGAAATCTGGACGTTGTGAGATATTTCGCAGAAAAACTAAATATGTATTCATATTATGGTCCAAATACTGTTACTAACACGTATGGATGCGCAATCCTTTCTAAATTCCCTATATCTAATGAAATGTCATTCTTTATGTTCAGTGATGAAGAACAAATTGGTTCAGCTCAAGCAGAAGTAACATTAGATTCAACCGTTTACAATGTTTTTGTTAATCATCCCTCTGGTGCATCAAGTACAATGATTCTTCAACAAGAAGAGATGCTAACAAGAGTAGATGGATTAAGCAATGTTATTTTTATGGGTGATTTTAATTTCAGAAAAGATTCTGTACAATATAGCTTAACTACAGCAGTACTCAATGACAGCTGGTATCTTAAATGGCCTTCTGGATTAGATGATAATTCATTCAATAGTTCAGATAGAATTGACCATATTTTTGTTAGTTCTGGAACGACTGTTTTAGATGCAAGATATATCCTAACAGAGCAATCAGACCATCCTGCATATTGGATTAGAATCTCATTCTAATCGCTTTTTTCCTTCCCTTTTTTTTCGTTAACTAGATATCCTAGAAGCATCCAAATCACCAATGAATATTGATGTTAGTTTAAAATTTGAATTAGAAAGAGAAGCAGATTCCATTTTTGTTTTGTGAATCTTCATTAAAAGAATGATTAATACTCTTCTCCAATATCATCAATAATTTTGTCATTCTCATGGTCATTAATGTCTAGATGATTAATTCCTAATTTCCTCATTGCTTGAATAAGTTCTACATCAGTTAAATCTTCAGCTGGTCTTCCATAATAGCTTTCAATACGAGCTACATCCTCTTGATGAAACTTGTAATTATGTCTGCTATTTGCAAGAGCGAGAATTATCACAGAACCGAAAATGAACCTTCTTGTTCTTCTAATCATTCTTCTTTGTCGTCGAAATATTCTCCTCTGACGTCGATTCATCCCTCGTCTGATTGGTCCTCTCATTAGATCCTTTAATGGTCTACGCATTGGTCTACGCATTGGTCTTCTTCTTCGAGCCATAGTATTCTCACAAAGAGAAATAGAGATTTCTCATATAAAAACACTGGGAAATCAAAATCATATTTAGATGGGAGTTTATATAATATTCACTAACAAAACTTTTTATGAATGATTCAATATGATAATTTAATGATTCCAATACCTGTAAATCTAAACCTCAAAGATGGTAAATTTGTTCTCAGCAAAAATACCAAAATTCACTCAGCTGAATCAGTTGCGAATCTAAAACACTATTTCATATCATATTTCTCAGAGAATTTTGGAGTGACAATAAAATCATCTAAAGAGTATTTAATAGAGAATTCAATCAACTTTAAGCTTGATGACACTCTAACTAAACTAGGACCTGAAGGATATGAACTTATAATAACAGATGAACACATAGATGTTCGTTCATCTGGAGAAGCAGGTATTTTTTATGGAATTCAAACAATAAAACAATTACTACCTCGAGATGGTGATATATCTGTCTTAAATCGGGAATTTACTTGGGAAATTCCGTGTTTAATTATAGAAGATTTTCCGCGCTTTACTTGGCGAGGATTTATGTTTGATGTTGGAAGGCATTTTCACAGCATAGACGTGATAAAACGTGTCTTAGATTTGATTTCCTTATTGAAGATGAATGTGTTTCATTGGCATCTAACAGAAGATCAAGGATGGAGAATTGAAATCAAGAAATATCCACAACTTACAGAAATAGGTTCAAGAAGAAAGGATTCAAAAATTGGTGGTTGGACAAGTAAAAAATACCGTGGACAACCACATGAAGGTTTCTATACGCAAGAACAAGTTAAAGAGATTGTTCAATATGCAAAAGAGCGATTCATAACAATTGTTCCAGAAATAGAAATGCCTGGACATTCTTCAGCTGCAATTGCTTCCTATCCTGAAGTAAGCTGCAAAGAGGAGAAAATCGAAGTACCAATAAAGTTTGGTATTTTTTCAGATGTGTTTTGTCCAGGAAAAGAGATTACATTTGAGTTTTTAATAAATATTTTAGATGAAGTACTAGATCTGTTTCCTTCAGAGATTATACACATTGGCGGAGATGAGGTTCCAAAGAAAAACTGGAAAAGTTGTTCTGATTGTAAAGGGAGAATGGAAGAAGAAGGTTTAGAAAAGCACAATGAACTACATTCCTATTTTACAGAAAGAATAAGTGATTATCTAAAATCTAACGGAAGGAGAACAATTGGGTGGAATGAGATTTTGGATGAAAAAACAGATGTTGATGTAATCGGACAATACTGGGCTCCAACAGGTAAGAAACAAGTGCTTAAACATATAAGAAAAGGTGGAGAAATTGTTGTCTCGAATTTCTTTCGTTATTATCTCGATTATAATTACTTCGTAACACCCCTTAGGAAAACTTACAATTTTGAACCAATTCCTCGGAAATTGAAAAAAGAGAATCATGAACAAATAAAAGGTGTTGAAGCACCTATATGGACCGAATGGGTTCCAAATACTGCGAGATTAGACTGGCAAGTTTTTCCCAGACTCGCTGCTGTAGCTGAAACTGCATGGTCGTTAAAACAGAATAAAAACTATAAGTCATTTATTTTTAGACTAGAAAAATTCAATCAAATTCTAGATTCTATGAATGTCAACTATGCTTCATCAGATGAGGTAAACCCAAAGTGTTTAAAGAGATTCATTAATCTCAGAAGAGCACTTAAATGGCCTGAAGTTTAAATATATTCTTTCTTGTTTTTTTTCCACCAATCTAACCAACCTTGGCGTAATTCATTTCTTTGAGACTCTGAAACTCCTCCCACAAAATCCCAAAAAGGATTGTTAAACATTCTTCTTAATAGAACGATTTGACCTGTATGCCCCATTATGTGTAAGGAAATTCTATGAACCAGATCAGATAATTTCTCACTTTGATTTTCATGTGGTATTTTGTCAAACTCTTCAACTGGAAGTTTCTCTAGTATTCGAAAATAGTCTGAAGAAATTTTTAAGTAGTTATCTATCAATTTTTGAAATGAAAATGGATATTCAACAACATGGTCTTTTGAAACTCCATATGCATAGTACTCTCTTTCATCTGATGATAGAATTTTATTACCAGTATGATATGATAAATAATAGTCCATGTGTGATACACAATGTCCTACAATCCATGCTATATGATTTGCATCCTTTTGTTTTTGTTTGGTAACAATCCTTGCATCTATATTCTTAAGTGACATTAGAAAATTTATGTCAACAACTTCTAATTCTTGTATTAAAGCCTCTTTTTGTTTCATTTTTATCTCCAATCAAAATAAAAAGATTCAACTTTTTCAGGAATTGATATATTATTCATATTGAAGAGGTCTAAGTTGATTTTTTTACCAAAGAAGAAGAATTTTGCTTTTTTCAAAGGTTTCATATCAAAATAAGGAATATATGGAGTTTGTAGTCCTATCCATCCATGTTCTTTGGATGTTTGACTCAGATAATTTGCTAAATTACTAGCTTCCTTCGTGTTCAACCTATGTATATGAATCATATCTAACCATCCAAAAGGAATTTTGTTTCCGAAACCCGCAAGATAAAATTCCCAGGCTAGCATAAATCCTTTGATTTTACCTTTGCTATCTTCATGAATAACACAATTAACATTTGGATTCTTGAGCATCCATTTGAAATCCTCCAGCTCTGGAACTATTGATAGCTGATTTCGTTTCACTTGCTCTTGAATGATTTCAAACATATCTGGTATATCTTTATCCTGACATTTTCTGATTTGGTCAGAGTTGATAGTTTTTATCTTCTCAAAGAATCTGAATACTAGCTTTTCATACCATCTTAGTTTAACCACAGTAGCAACTTTATCTACATCAAATGCTTTGATTACAAATTTAGTTAGAGTGACTACTCTTTGTAAGGGAATATCCTTCTCTCTGGATACAGCTGTAGAAACATCTATTCCATGTTGCTCAGGTTCATGAAGAGAAAATCCTCCATCATAACCTTTGGCTAGACCAATTTCAAATAACTTCTTCCCCATACCTTTTGCTAAACCTTTTTTCTGATGTTTAGAGTGAACACATAACCATGAAGGTACAGCTAATTTGTAAACTTCACCCATAATAGAAAGATTTCTAGGAATTGAACCTAGGAATCCTACTATTTCTCCTGTTTGTTTGTGGATAGCTCTGATGAAAAGGTCCTTATCAATAGAAGGAGCTCCATACATTATGTTAAACGTTTCTTCTGAAAATGCAACAGTTGCCCCTTCTGTTAATGCAGTTTCATCACTTAGGAAAGCTTGAGTGATTAGCTTAGATAACTCATCAAATTTCTCTCTCTCAATTATGAATTGTTCAATTACGTATTCTTCATGATCTGTGTTTTTCAAAAGATTAGCTCCATTATGTGATTATTGAATATTCTCCTCATAATCTCTAGAAATATATAAAGATTTCATCGAAAAAACAATCTAAGAAGCAATAAAAATAACCTTTTGTAAATTATACTGGCCAAGGGTATTGTTTAGCAAAGGCATACAAAAAAAAGAACTATTATGTAAATGCTTTCAAAGAAACTGGAACTTATATTATCCTTTACAAAAGTTAATAATTTGTTATTCTTCTTTATTGATTGTGAAACCTAAATCCAAAAAGATTCTTAGAGCTCTGTTTATATCAATTGTTTTTCTTGGATTGAATATAGAAGGTTTCATTTCACAATCTAATGTAAAACTGAGTAGCAATGATAGCTTATTTGAAACTTCAGCTGCAAGAACGCTTTTTTTTAATGAAACAACTGCTTATAATTATATTGAAACACAATTAAACTTTGGTCCCAGAGTTCCAGGAACTCTCTCACATGGTGAATGTGCTGATTGGATTAGAGAAGAGCTAGTTGATATTACAGACAATATAATGACTCACAATTTCACAATACAAAAATATAGTGAACCAAGTTATCAATGCCAGAACATATTAGGAAAAATTAACCCAACAAAAGAGAATATTGTCATTTTCGGAGCTCATTGGGATTCAAGAAATGTTGCAGAGAAGGATACCGAAAATCAAAGGTCACCAATTCCTGGAGCAAATGATGGTGGATCAGGTGTAGCTGTATTAATGGAATTAGCTAGAGTATTATATGCTTACAAAGATGAGTTAGACTGTCAGGTTTGGTTCCTTTTTATTGATGCAGAAGATCAAGGTTATTCAAGAGGATTGTATGGATTAGAAGGGTGGTATTGGGTAGAAGGTTCGTTAGCATTTGTTAATGAAATAGACAATTATTATAATTCATCAGCAGAAATATTTGAGTGTTTCATACTTCTAGACATGGTCGGTGGAAGCAACCTTCAATTTATCAAAGAGTCACGATCAGATGAAGCATTACATGATAGCATCTTTGATGAAGGCGTGAAGCTGGGATATTATGAGGTATTTCCAAGCAGACCTAAGGTGATGGCTATCACAGATGACCATGTGGCTTTTGATAATTTTGGAATATCTGTAATTGATTTGATTATCGATTTTGTAGAAGGCGATTGGACTTATCATCACACTCATTCTGATGACTTAAGCAACATCGATATAGAAAGTTTGTTGATTACTGGACTAACATTAGAATCTTTTATGAAAACCTATTACACTCTTAATCAAAATAAAGACTGGAGAAACACTGATTTGCCTACATCAGTTTATCTATCTATTACTGTTAGTTCTTTATTTATAGTTGGTCTAATGGTTTATCTTATTTTGAAAAGAAAACTGAAATCAAAGAGTACGAACTAGGAATTTAGATATCTATATGCTATGAGTAAATACAATTTGGTTACATCTTTCAAAGTACACAAATCTGTTTTAAAATCGTTTTCTTCCAAAAAAAATCCTTAGAATATTCAAATATTTTGTCAATATTGCGGTATTGAAACTCTGATAAATCATCTTGATTTCGTTCACTAAATTTTAATAATACTATTAGTACTGTTCTTTTTGATGACTTCGGAATTGATGAATGGTGATGTGGTTAAAAAGAAACGCTTCAAAAACAAGTGGTCTTTAGCAATTGTCGTTCTAGAAGCAAGTTTATTTTTTAGTTCTATTGCTATTTTCTTTTCTGCTGTAATAGTAACCAAAAACAATTTTGATCTAGGTTTTAGGCTAGCAGGTATAGGTGGAGCAGTATTCGGTTCAATGGTTGGTTCAATATTTGTAATCATAATTACTGGTGCCATAATTAGTGCTGTCAAAGGTCGAAGAGGTGTAGATTCGTCTGTTACTTCTCTAACTGATGTTGCTAGAGTTCCATACACAACCTCCTCTTACTCTGGTAGAGCGAGTAAGAAGACCCAACCTTACTATTGCGTTTATTGCGGTTTTAAAGCTACTAGAAGTGATTCTAAATGTCCAGAATGTGGGGGACCAGTTAAGGAAGGTAAAGACTAAAAACAATCCTTTCTCTATTATATCGCCTGACAGAGTATTTAGGAGATGTTTTAGATTTTATCTTTCTTTCTTAGAAACTTAAAGATAATTTTTATATGTAGTATACAAATCGAACCTAATAGGATTTAAGATGAAAAAAGAAGAAATGGTAAGAAATGGGTACAATGAGATTGCTCCCAAGTTCAAAGGATTCAGAAGTATTTTTGATAATCTTCAAGAGTTAGAGTATCTTATAACACTTCTTCCTAGAAATGCTAAAATCCTTGATGTTGGTTGTGGAGTAGGAATTCCTGTAGCAAGATTTTTTGTTGATCATGATTTTTCAGTAACTGGAATTGATATCTCAGAAAAAATGGTGGGATTAGCAAAACAAAATGTTCCTAAAGCTGAATTTTTTCAATATGATATGAATGATTTGGCTTTTCCTGATAATGCTTTTCATTGCATAACAGCTGTTTATTCACTCTTTCATGTTCCAAAAGAGAAACATTTCTCTATTCTGAAGAACTTTCATCGAATGCTTAAACAAAATGGTATTCTTTTCTTCTGTGTCGGACACTTAGGGGGAGATGATACTAATGAATTCTTGGGAGAAGAAATGTTCTGGAGTAATTATCCTCCTGAAAAGACACTTTCTTTAGTTAAAGAAGCAGAATTTGAGATTCTTTTTGATGAAATTCTAGATAGAGGGGATGAGTTGCAATATTGGGTTTATGCAAAGAAGAAATAAGAAAGAATTTTCCTATTTTACTGTTAACAGAAATTTTATAATTACAAAAATTCGGTTTCACTCCATGAAGATAGATCTCAAATCATATAATCATGATAAGGATTTTTCTAGAATTAAAGATTTTCTTCAACAAACATATGTTGATGATGGTGATTTAATAAACTGGACTTTAGAGAGATGGAATTATGCTGCATTCTTTATCAGAGATATGTTTGAATTTACTATAGAACAATGGAGTGAAACAATAGGGATATGGGAGAATGAAGAAGGAGAGATAGTGAGTTTAGTTCTCAATGAAGCAGTAGGAAGAGGAGAGACGTTCTTCCAGATTAATCCTACTTATAAAGATTCTATCCCATTTGAGGAGATGTTTGAGTTTGCTGAAAAAAATCTTCAATTTGAACAAGAGGGATATATGATTTTAAGACCTAGAATCAGGATTGGTGATAGTCAACTAGAAAAAATTGCTAAAGGCAGAGGATATGTCAAAAGAGAAGATGCTAAAGAGACAACCTCTTTGATTACCCTTGATAGAGATTTTTCCTATCCTGATCTTCCAAAAGGTTATGTGATAAAGAGTATGGCCGATGAAAATCAAGTTGTAAAAAGGACTGAAGCATTTGCTAGAGCATTTGGAAATTGGGGAACAGAAGATGAGGTTCAATCTTCCTCTTATCTAGCCCTTCAGAAAGCTCCAGACTATCGAAAGGATTTAGATGTTTATGTTGAAGCTCCAGATGGAGAGATTGTTTCTTTTTGTTTGATTTGGTACGATGAGAAAAATAAAATTGGAATTCTAGAACCTGTAGGAACAGTTCCTGATCATAGACGAAAAGGATTAGCTAAAGTAACCATTTATGAAGCAATCAACCGAGTTAAAAGGGAGGGTGCAAAGAAAGTCTATGTTGGAGATGGTCAACAGTTCTATATCTCAATAGGTTTTCAACATAAGCAAATTAATGGAATTTGGGAAAAGAAAGCTAAAAAGTAAAGAAATTTCTTTTTCCTACTTTAATCACTTCTCTATTTTTTTCTGTGACCTTTCTCTACACACCATTGCTCACAATTTCTTCAAATTTTTTAACGAAATAACTGTAGTCAACATTTTGTTCTGTTTTATAGGAATGTATATTTTCCTTCAACTCTTCTACAGTTTTAACACCGAATACAACAGAATCTGCGCCTAAATTAAGTGCATAATTAAAGCATAGTGCTGGAGTTGCTGCTTGATTTAATTGTAAAGAAATCTTTCTTCCACCAGAATAATAGGCTGATAAATCAGTTTTCTTAGTTGTAAATAGTTTTCCCTTATGAAGATTTTTTATAGCTATCAGAGCTATGTTTTTCTCTTTACAGACTTCAATTAATTTTTCTGTTGATTTCAAAACACCTGTAGCGAAGTTCAAAGGATACATGATAACATCATATTCATCTTTTTCTATAATCTTAAGTAATAGATCGGGATTATGAGCACTAATTCCGATAGTTTTAGCTCTTCCTCCCTGTTTTAGATTTTTGACAAATTCAATAATACCATTCTTACCCACCTTGTTATAATCCTCTAAATTGGTTACAAACTGAATAAGGGCAATATCCGTGTAGTTAGTATCTAGGTCATTCATAATTCGATCAAATGATTTTCTGATTTTATTAATAGATCGAGTTTTGCCAGCTTTACCTGTTCTCTCATCGTATACATTTCCTATATGAGTTGTGAAAGTAATCTTATCTCTCCTATCTCTACTAAATTCTTTGAAAACATCAAAGAAGTATGGAAAATCAAAAACCAAATCATAATGTGTTATTCCTTGTTTGTAAGCTTCTTCTAGAATCAGCTTAGAATTCTCATCCCTACTCAAATGTTGAACTTTACTTACTCCTCTGACAAAATGTTCTACTCCTAAACCAAGAGTGCTCAGCCAAACACCACATTGTTCAAGTCTATTGGAATAATCATTGCTCATATGTGATTTCAAAGATTATTACACTATAAAAGGATGTATTTTTCAAAGAAAAAAAATAAAAATCTGCTAAGCGGATTCTATTCTTTTATCAACAAAAGTTGCTTCATACTCATTAGTTGTCACTTCATCTTGGATGAAAAACTCATACCATTTGTTGTGAGTAGGAGGTCCAAAACTAATCAGTGTTTTCCCTTCAGTTACGTTGAATAACATTGACCAAACAGTTCCAAAGCAATCAGTATGCCAATGACAACAGATACCTTCTGGGAATTCAGAACCTAGTAGTTTCTTCATCGAATCTTCGTTTATTTTTCCTTTATTTTTATCAAGGTGAGAACTAATTATCTCATAACGTTTTTGGGAGTTAGGAAGTAACCAGGGATTGTTGAATTTATTATATTCAACCTTACTTGGGAGAGTGAAGTGGTTTGTTGCTAAAACATAGTTTTCTTCTGAATCTTTATCGAGTTCTTTTACTTCAGATTCTGCATCCATTGATTCAATTAGAAAAATCGTTCCACTTCTATCTGTTAGAATGAAATTTGATGACCAATCAATGGGTATCTGCTCAAAAGTATTAAGAGCATCATTAGCATCTTTACAATTATCTAACATAACTCGAACTGCATGTGCCCAATTCAATCCTTTTTTATGAATTGGTGCGTTCCAAGCTCCTGCAGCTGAATAAGTAATACAGAGTCCCTTCTCATTCATACCATCATATCTTCCAAAAACCATTCCAGAAAAACCCAAATGTCGATATTTTCCATTTACTTTTGTTGTACGTAGTTGAAGATCCTCATTTCTGAAATCCCATTCGTAGCTTCTCCCAACTAGGATTTCATTTTTCTTTGTTATAGTAGAAGGTGCTACCAAATGACAGCACCACCAATCAACAGATGCAGGAAAATCAAATATGAAGAGTTTCTCAACACTAACCTTTAATGCATCAGCAAAACCCTGTGCTTCTTCTCTTAGTCCAGGACAATAAGAGTCATAGAAATCATAGACTTCTTGAAAATTTTTGAATTTTGATTTCTTAGAATCGAAGCTACCTGATGTATACATTTTCACGGCTGCATCATACTTTTTCATGATTACACCTTGTTTCTTTCCTATTTCATAGTGACTTCCTTCAATCAAGTGATGTTCGAATATTTGTTTATGAATCTTATAATTTTCACTCATTTTTTTACCTCAATAGATTCTAATATAACAACTCGTTTTGTGCCTTTATAACATTTGAGCAGTTTATTTTAATTGGTAATTAAATCTTTTAAAATGGATTTAAAATTGCCTTACTATTTCCATAAAAATTTGAACAATAACAACTCTATAGTTTTAATTTCAGAGAGAACTTACAGTGCAGGTTTTAAACTCGCCTTACCTAAAAATCCATCCATAGTGATTATCATCTTTAAATACGTACTTCTTTTAAGTGTCTTAGCAAGAATCAAATTGTGATATCAATGGATGATATAGATCGTTTTAAACAAAGATTATTTGAAAAAGAAAACCCTCCAGATAAAGTAGAAGATTCTGTAACGTTATTAACTGATTACTATGAATTCTTACAAAAAAGTAATAAAAACCTTGAAAATGCAAATTCTGAAGACTTTTACAAATTCTCAGAAATATTAATAGAGCAAGGAAGAAATACAGGTTTTTCTTACGAAGTTTTCATCATATTTGGACAATTCATCAATAACCATGCACTGATTAAACTTGGAAGAGAAGTTTTTGATGGGAGCGAAGTTATGGCAAATCTCTCCAAACGATTGATAGAAGAATATGGACAAGACTTTAGGGATGAGATATTCCAAGATATTGCTGTTCCACCTTTAGGAATTGATCCTAAAGATAAACCTGAATATACAAAGAAATTAATTTCGAGATTTCAAGATAAAGTAGGAGAGCAAATTTGTGAAGAATTTCTTGCTAAAGGTTTGAGAGATCCTTATTATGAATGGAGAAAACCTGACAGAGAAAGATTCCTTAAATCGAAGAATATAGATGAATTTCTAGCAGAAAAAAGAAAAAGATTCATAAAATCACTTGAAGAACATGAGAAAGAGGGAACACTGTTTTTCACGCAAGAAATAAACCAAGAAGTTCTTGAATATGTTAAGAATCAACCTGGAATTGAAGGTGGGGTAAGAAAAGGAAATGTACTAACAGTATCAAAAATTCCACATGAGACAAGTAAATATCTAAACGAAGAAGATGAAATGCTAAAAGCTTATTATTATTGTCATTGTCCTTGGGTAAAAGAATCGATAAAGGATGGTTCTGTTGATGAAATTCCTAATGTTTTTTGTAATTGCAGTGGAGGATACTATAAGAATTATTGGGAAATTGTTCTAGACCAACCTATTAAAGTTAAGACAGTCAAAACAGTACTGAATGGAGACCCTATTTGTGAATTTGATGTAATTTTGCCTGATGATATTGTGAAAAAACTTGACTAATTATACACTAAGGTGAACTAGTCAAACTACTTACTATTTCATTCATTTTAGTTACACAAACTGAAATGTGCCCCTCTTTAGGAAAGAATTTCGCAACGCAATTAGGTATTTTCTTTGACATATATCTTCCAATAGAAATGGGTACAGTTTTATCTAGGTGTCCTTGCCATAAATGAACTTTAACTTTAGAAGAAATATCCTCAAGTCTAAACCCCCAAGGTCTGAAGATTAGTTTTCGATCAAATACTGTACCCTTAGTACTTAATCTTCCAACGTCCCTCATTCTTTCAATGAGTATGTCCATAATTTTTGGTCTTTTTAATAATTTCTTATCTGGTTTAGAGAAATTTTTTATTACATGAGTTAACATTTTTTGTCTAATCATTGATTCATTAGTGGATCTTGCGTGTCTACTCATTTTCAACCAGAAAAAAGCTCTAAAAAGAAAAGGCAATCTTTTATTTACAAAAACAATTCTTTTACTAACTCCTTCTAATCTTACTGTAGTTCTATTAATTGGACCCGTACTTGCTATAATCCCTACAGATTGACATCTTTTGGGTATCTTATATGCGCAAACTAAGACATAAGGCCCACCACCACAAACACCAAGAATCGAAAATTTTCTTAATCCCAATGAATCTGCTAAATCCTCAACATCATCTGACCAATCTAGTATTTTTCTACCTTTTTTAAAATCAGATAATCCAAAACCTGGACGATCTATTGAAATTATTCTAGCAGTTTTTTCTGATAATTCTAGCTCAGATAATTTAGCTTCAGTTCTAGTACCGGGATTTCCGTGAAAATAGAGTATAGGTTTTCCTTCAGAATCACCAAATTCTGCGAAACCAAGCTTTCTTCCGTCTCGAAGTTTGATAATTTGAGAAGTTTTATCTCTAATTTTCCCCATGACTTACCTAAGGAGAGTTATTAATAAACTTTTATTTCTCTAATATTAAAATTGAATCAAATACTTGTATGATTTTCTTTTGAAAGAACTCAATTTCTTCATTTGATATGATTAGAGGAGGTAAAAATCTGATTTGTTCTTTCCCTATGCTATATCCTATCATAACACCCGCTTCAAGTAAATCATCTTTAATCTTTAGAACTAAATCAGTTGTGGATAGATTGCTAAAAGCTCTAAACTCAATAGCATAAATTAAGCCAAATGATCTTATTTCTTGAATGAAAGGGTATGAAAGTGATTTAAGAAAGGAATGTAACTTTTCAATTTTTGTTTTACTTCTTTCTATAACTTCTTTAGTCTCATATAGGTCAACAACTTTCAAAGCTATACTAGTTCCTAGAGGATCTAACTGATGTGATTGAGCGTAATATAATTCAGAAGGAGAAAGTTTTTCCTCTAAATCTGATCTTGTAACAATAGCACTGACTGGATATCCATTACCTAATGCTTTTCCTAAAGCTAAGATATCAGGAGTCATGTTAAAGAGCTCAAAACCAAACTTCATTCCTGCCCTCCCAAAGCCTGTTGTAACCTCATCAACAATAACTAACGCTCCAATTTCTTTCATTCTGTTGCAGATATGTTCAACAAATTTAGAACATGGTTTAAGAACTCCACCTCCAACCATTATAGGCTCTAGAACAAAACATGCAATCTCGTCTGCTTTATTGTCTATCACTAAATTGGCTTTTTGGATAAATTCTTCCAGATCATCACAATCGTTCCCCTCACTGACAGGATAGTCAAGTTTGAACTCCATATTTTCTTGAGAAGTAAAAGAAATATCTCTAGCAATTCCGAAAGCTCCAAGATAAGAATCTTTTAGTGACAAAACATTTTTTCTTTTTGTGATTTTTTTAGCAAAATTAATGGCAAATTCAACAGCTTCACTTCCACTATTAAGAAATGTGACTTTATCATAATCTCCTGGTATGAAATCTAATAGTTTTTCTGCTGCTTTATTTGTAACAGGATTGAGAAATCCTTTATTTCTGTGAATAATGTTAGATGATTGAATTTTAATGACTTCTGTTATTTCTGGAGGGTTGTGCCCAAGATTGCAACACCACATTCCTGATTCACAATCAAGATATTTCTTTCCATTAACATCAACAATCCAAGATCCAGTTGCACGTTCGATAAGAATAGGTTCAAACTGATTTGTTTTCAAAATGAAATTTGGCATCTGTTTTCTATGATATCAAGTTCTAAATACATTATTAATCTTAAGCTATGGAACTTTACAACACTTAATAGAATCTTTTTATACTCACTGATAAATTCGTTCGTATGGTTAGACGTCCAAAGAGTGAATATGCTCTTGAAAATGAAACAACTAAGAAGTTTGTGGATTTACCAAACGGAGCTAAACTTAGAGTTATCACTCTTAAGGCAGATAAAAAAACTGATGAAACCAGGGATATTGTTTTCTATTCTGGATACATTTCTTACATCTTTCTCTGGAGAGAATCTGTGAAACTTTTAAGAAAAAACCATAATATAATTTTCATAGAAACTAGAGAAAAGGAATTTTCTTCCTTCCCACCAAATAATATTGTTTATGACGTCTACACTTTAGGAGAGGATTTTGTACAATCTTTAAAAGAACTTAAACTTAAGCCAGAAGACTGTGTTGTTACTGGATCTTCAATAGCTTCAGTAGGTATCCTTGAAGCGATGAGTAAATATGATGTTCAACCTTTTCTATCTGTTCACTCATCTCCACAGAAGACATACAAAGCAAATAACAAAATTAAACTATTACCGAAATTGTTTCCTCATTGGTTCGTCTCACTAGTTAAGCCCTTCGTATATCTGAGTTATAAGATTAAATTCAGAAGAGATAAAGAATCAGGCATAAGTAGAATTCATACTTTAAGAAGAATGTTGCAAAAAAGTAGTTTGCAATGGATGAAGGAATTGAAATCCTTTATGCCTGATTATGAGATGACCAGAGAAGCAGTAAAAAACATAAAATCCCCTGTGATTATTGTTGGAGCTCAAGATGATCCTGAACATGATACAGGTTCAATAGAAGAAATTGTTGAATTAATCCCTGGAGCAAAATTTAGATCTGTACCTTTTAAGAATGATACTCATAGTGAGGCTTATGCAAAAATAATTTTAGAAGAAATAAATGAACTTACTTAGTTCTTCAGCATGACAGTCTATATTTTTATGATGTTGGAAACATATTTTACAATTATTCAGAATTACTTAGTTAGAGGCTGTTTTCCTTAATAATCTTTATAAATAAGATGAGTTCTTCTCCAAACGTACAAAATGAAAATAAAATTGATGATTGACTCAACTTCCACTATACCTCTAGAATTTCTAGAGGAGAACAACATTGATGTGTTAGAGGTACAAATTTCAACAGATGAAGGATATAAACGTGATTTAACTGAAATAGATTTAGTTGACTTTACAGATACCTTTCATTTAAATGAACCTGTTCCAATTACAAGTCTCGCACCTCCAGCTGATGCTTTAATCATCTTTGAAAAAGCTAAGAAAGAAGGTTTTACTGAAATTCTTTATCCATTTATGACAACTAAAATTTCTAACCAAGTCAACTCTGCTAGATCTGCTGAGAAGAGAATTAGAAAAGTGATGAAGATTCATTTTTACTCTACTGATTATGCATCTTCCAGTCAAGCAACCTTTATACTCTATGCAATGAAAATGATTGATGAGGGTAAAAGTATAGATGAAATTATACAGTTTTTCGATAAAATTAAGCCTTTCATTTATACAATCGGAGTATCTAGAGATTTTTCAACATTATTTAGAACTGGAAAAATCAAGAAGAAAGTTCATTTTTCTTTGCTTACAAAGATTCTGAACTTAAAACCTATCAGCGATATTCCTCTAGATCAAGGAGTTGTAGGATTTGGAGGAGGTATAGGTTTTAAGGGATCGATAAAGAAAATGATGAAGCAGATTAATAAAATCACTGATTCTGAAACAAAATATGATATTATAATTTCGCATTCAAACGATATTGAAAAAGCAGAATATCTAAGTAAGGAAGTTAAAAAAATAAGACCTATAGCTAATGAAATTGTATGGAAGATTCCACCTTCAGTTGTATGTTCAATTGGAAAAGGTGCAGTAATGGTAACCCTTTATCCAAACTATGAAAGCTTTAAAAGCTGAAATAGGAAAACAGTTTATAATGAATAAAAAAGAAAAGAAATCCATTTTTCTTTCAAAAATGGAAGCTGAATTTGAGAAAATAGCTAACAAAGAGATGATTACAGTATCAGATGGTTCTCAAATTAAAATTCTAACAACCAAGGTTAACAACACAAAGAAAGAAAGTTTCAATCTTGTTGTTATACCAGGCTGGGCTTCTATCGTTCTTGGGTGGGATGAATTCTTAATGAGATCTAAGGATTACTTCAATGTTTATTATTTGGAGACAAGAGAAAAGAAATCAAGCATTCTAGCAAAGAAATCAAAATATACTGTTGATAGAATTTCTTCTGATTTGGGAGAATTGATCGAAATTTGTCAACTAGCTCCAAAAAAAACTATTTTCTTTGGTTCTTCGTTTGGAGCTATCGTAATAGCTGATGCTTTATGCAAAAAGAAGATTGATCCTTTTTTGACAGTTTTAGTTGGACCTCCTGAAAAAATAGACATGCCTCCAATCTTTAGATATTTGCTTTTCATTGTTCCTGCCTTTATTTACCGTTTATTTGCCCCAATAGGTAAATTTTGGATTAGAAAATCTAAAAGCGAATCACCTGAACAAGCTGCTAAATACATAAGAGTCATAGATGAAGGTGATGCAAAAAAATGGAAAAAATTCTGCATGAGACTAGCATTTGACAAATATTGGGATACTTATGCAGGAATTGAGAGTAGAGTGCTTGTTGTAGATGAAAGTGAGGATAAATTGCATCGTACAAAAATTTCCAAAAGAATAGCTGCTAGTATTAAAAATTCAGAACTTGTTGATCTTAAAACAAATGAATTCACCCATTCTGCAGGAATCGCAGATTTTCTGTATGAAGAAATTTTCAAATAAAAATAGTACATTCTTCTAATTTGACAAAAGCAACATGACCAAGGGTTTCTCCTTCAGTATGAGCCCAAACAGATTCAGAAATTTGTTCAAAATGAACCATAATAATCAATTAAATTTAAATTAATTACTTAAATAGATTTTCAGACTTCAAAGTAAAATTTGAACAATAGAGATAGATAAGAAGATTTTTTATTCTGATGGTGTTTTAGCTGTTGTGGTAAAATGACTGAAGAGAATAAAACTACAGATTTAGCACAAACCATTTTTGAAGAAGTAATGGATGAAATTGAAGAAGAAATATTTGATGGATTAGGAGAGTTGATCATTGAAGAGAGACTTAAAGCTATTGTAAAGCAAATTCAAGATGCTGTTTGGGATCAAGTTGCAGAAATCATTCCTGAAGATATCTCTGAAGATATGACTGAAGTTCAGAAGTTCATAATAGGTGAAAAAATAGCTAGAATAATAACTAAAGATGCTAAAACAAAACTAGCTGATTTAGTGTCTGAAATAGTTGAGAAAACCTACGAAGTTCTATATGAACTGAGAAATGAAATTATTGAAGAATTATTCGAAGAAACAGAAATTGAAGAAGAAGAGAAAGAAGAATAAACTGCTGAACCCAAGACCCAATTCTTTTTCATTATTATTTTTTGTTTTTACATAAGAATATTTCAAGTTTTTATTGCTTATTCTTAAATACCAACATATCATTATTTCTTCATGGAGAACAGTCTGAAGGATGAAAAAAACCTGTTATACCTAAAGATTCAGGCAATATTCAAACAACCTTGGATTGTAATCCTTATTCTGTATGTCATTCTTGCTCTTGTCAGAGGGTTTGGAGCTTTTGGACCAGAGAAAATCCGAATACTAATAATGGTAGGGTTTATACTAATGTGGTTTTTGCCCTTTTCTTTCTTCAGTAAATATGGGCGAAAGCGTATTGGGATAAAGAAAATCGATAAACCAATGTGGTTATTGTGGGGTTTTCTAATTGGTGCGATAGCTGCTTTGGCTGTTCTAGGTATTGGTGTGTTGTTTGTTACTTCCAATGTTGAGCATTGGTATGTTTCAATTATTAATCAAGTAATGTCTCCAGAGATAAGGGAGATACTGCCCTTTGTTTCAGTATTCTTTATGACAACAATACCTTCAATAATCCTTAGTCCTATTGGAGAGGAGTTGTTTTTCAGAGGAATGATTCATGAAGCAGTCAGAGATAAAACTAATGAAAAAGTTGCAACTATAGTTAACTCTTTTGCATTTGCAGTAGTTCATATTTTTCATTTTGGATTTATTGTAGAAGGAACAACATTACAGTATCTAGTAGGTCCTGGAATAATCTGGTTTCTACTTATGTTTATTTTATCTATACTTTTCACTGTATGTAGAAAAAAGAGTGGGAGTATATTACCAGCAATTCTAGCACATTCTTCATTCAATTTGATTATGTGCATAACAACATTCTTCCTACTACTTTAAAGATATACAAAGAATATGGAGAGAGGGGTTAAAAAGCTATTTGGATGGGATCCTTGCAAGGATGATATAGAACCAGCTGACTTTACTTCTCTTTCTGAAAGAAGTACACTCTTTAGACTAAATATTTACACTAAGTTTTTATGAAGAAGACGTTTTACTCTCTTGGTGAATTAATATTTACTCTGCAGCTTTCGAAATGAGTATAACCTGTCCTAAGTGCGATAATTCAATTATGCTTCAAGGTCCTGTTAGAAAAGTACATTGTAATGCTTGTCAAAATGACACAGATGTCCCAGTTAAATATTGGAAGGAGAATTTATATGACGCTTTAGAATGGATTGTATCAGATATGAAGGAAGGAGAGAGTTATAATTTGATGCAATTTGGCCTATTTAACACAAAATGGAGTGTCTATGAACTTGTTCCTAGATGTAGTAAATGCGAAAAAAAACTTGAATTGAAGAATGTTGATAGGAATAAAGAGTCAAAGGTTAAATGTTCGAAATGTGGCAAAGAAACCAATATTGTTCCAGCTCCTAGTTGGTTGAAAAGAAGGGTACCTACAGCTGATTTCTTTGTTAATGTGCAAATGCATGACAAATTGGAGGATCGTGAACCAGCAATAACTGGTGGAATAGCCTTGACATGCCCACAATGTGGAGGGGCGTTAATTATAGATGGGAAGGATCGTTTGGTTCCATGCAAATATTGTGATGTACACGTTTATCTTCCTGATGATCTATGGTTACGACTTCATCCAGTTGAAGTTAAATCCAGATGGTTTCTAGTTTATGATAAGAAAGAAGTGGAGAAAATTGATTTTGATGCTCATTGGGAATAAGAAATGCAATAATAGGATGTGTCCAAAAATACACAATCAGATTATTTAGTATTTATTGCCTTTGAAAAGTATGAAAGAAGAAACCAAAAGAAAATTATCTAGAGTTGCAGAAATCATATTGCTGATTCCAACATTAATGTGGATCTATTCTCCTATTATTGCTGGAATTTTATTTGCAATGGTTTGGATGTTTCCGGTTGCATTTACCTCATGGTGGTTATTTGCATTTGTTGGAAATAAAAATTGGGTTCTGGGGATAATTGCAGTTAATGACCAAATGATAATTCTGATTGTTTTTGAATTTTTGATTTTTGGAATTGGTTTGGTTTTGTTTATTTGGGGTGTTGTACTCATTGCGAGAGCTAAACTAAAAAAAACTGGTTTAGTTCAAACTGGTCCATATAAGTACATCCGACACCCCCAGCATTTAGGTTTGATATTGATGACACTTGGTATATCTTTATACATCCCTTGGACAGCTGATACATTTATTAGGGTTGGAGAAATTCTATCATGGTCCTTATTTACGCTGATTTTGTTTATCATATCAGATAGGGAAGAGAGAAAACTTGTAAAAATATATGGAGACGAATATAATTCTTACAGATTAACTACTGGGTTTTTCTTTCCTAGATTATTTGCTAAAAGGAAACATCGAAAGAAGATTGAGGAAATAAAATATTGGCGTAGATATATTTTCACAGCGATTGCTTATGTGTGTAGTATATTGCTAATTAGACTTCTAGTTTATATTTTGGAACTCCCAACAATACGAGTTGTAGGTCATCTCTTTGATTACTTAAGTCCGTTTTTCTGGTATTTCAACATAATAGTTCTCATACTGTTCATCGCTCTATTGGTTGTAAGAAAATATAGAGAAAAGAAACAGTTTATACAAAAAGGATGATGTTGGATCTTTTTTCTTTTAATTTAATTTTTATGATATGGGGATTCCCTCATCTGTTTAGAATACTCCTTCAAAGTAAGAATCTGTTGAACACTAATCTTTCCATACGCATTGTATAATTCTTCAGAAGAAAATCCGTTTTCACTAGCAACTAGTATTTGATCCACTAATGTAAAGTTTCCAAGAAGTTCCCCTTTATTATCAATTCCTGGCATTATATCAGGATCGGCGTATTTTGATCTAATACACCAAGGAATCTCAAGATACTCTGCTATTTGTTCTAGTTGACTTCGATAAATATGTAATAAAGGCATCATGTCAGAACAGTGATCTATTCCCCATTTGGAAAATGTACCAGTCATCCATTCTGTTCGGTTAGCAGCACCTACCACCATTAGATTGTTTACATCTGCATATTGATACAACACAACCATTCTTGTTCTGTGCTTTGTAACTGCATATGCATTACCTCTAGCTATCCATGAACCAGCTTTGGGGTGTAACCTATTTTCAAGTAGATTACTTTCTTCTCTGGAAATCAGCTTAGACCTTCCAAACTTAACTAACAAACCTCTCAGCCTCCTACTAGGAATAAATCTTATAGGGAGTAATTTGTAACCTTTGACAGCTCTTACGATAGGTGTAATAGATTTTTTCTTTAATTTTACTCCAAGAAAATTTGCTAATTCTTTTGCATGTTTTTTGTGAATAGGTTTACTATCTCTTTCAGGCATGTTAAATAAGTGTACATTTTCTTTCCCTAAGCTTCGAACTGTTAGAGTTGCTGTTACAGCTGAATCTAATCCTCCACTTAAGCCAACAACTGTGCCATCCTTATTCATCTTCTGTAGTGTTTTTCTAATGAAATCCTCAATATCCATGCAAACTTTGGGTAGATCTAATTGAAGTTCTTCGATGACTTCTTGCATTTTGGTACCTCTAGCAATTTTTTGTAGCTTATAACTTTACAAATAATCGGATATTTAAAAAATTTAAAACTCTAGAATTATGTCTTTTTATAATCTAAATTACGAAAAAACACAATCATAAAAATTTAATATAACTCAAAAAAAAGTAGCTAGATTTCCTTCAACAAATTGTGTTTCTCTTCAACTACATTATAAAATGCATCAATAGTCATCTTAAGCCATCTTTGATTAGCACTTTTAGTAAATTCAGGTAAGTTTTCATATTTAAGCACTTCATCTTTGGTTAGTCCTTCCTTGAAAAGATTCTCAACTATTTCTATCATTTCAGAAATTAGCTTTTGACCATTCTGTAAATTTTTAACTGACCCAATGTGACCATGACCAGGTATGACAATATTTGGATTTAAATCAATCATTTTTTGAAATGCATCCACCCAGAGATAAGGATTAACTGTTTCGTCTCCAGCAAAAGGAAACATATCAGAAAATAATAAATCACCTGTTAAAATAACATTTTCTTCGGGAACATGGACAAACGCACTCCCTTGAGTATGTCCGTGTGTTTCTATGATTTTTACTGTTTTGAACTCGTCCTTTATTTCATACTGTCCATCAAAAGTGATATTGGGTAGAATTATTTCTTTATCTTTATAATCTCCCTCAATTTTTTGTTCAAGAATTTTTTTAGTACTTCTTGTTGAAATTATATCACAATCTTTGAACACCTTAGTTCCAAAAGTGTGATCACCATGATAATGAGTAATGATAACATAATTAACTTTCAAACCAGTTTCTGATTCAGCAAATTCTCTTACTTTCTTGGTTAAGGAGGGATCCATTCCAGTATCTACCATAATAAGGTACTTGTCTAGTTTGATGAAAGAAATATGAGAAGATGTTTCACTAGGAGTGTAATCCCAAACAGAATCAGTAAATTTAATGATATTCTTTTCCTTCATAGCTCGACTAGATGACATTCATTATTAAAAATTAGTGTTTCACATTATTTATAGAAACTGTTGAACAAACTCGAAATCTAATGATAAAAAAGAAAAATCACTTCCTCTTTTTGAAAACAAATTCTGTCATCCTAACCAAAGATGATCGTGTTTGTAGGCCACCTATTAATCAGTAGAGTTATTATATTCACGATGGCTATAATTGGGCCTAGAATGAAATATGTTTTTTTTGGTTCCAAATTTTTCCAGAAAAGAATAAAAGCGAATAGTGAGATAAATGATGCGATAATGTCAATAATTCTCCATGATTCATGCTTAGCGAGAATTACTATTCCAGAAACTACGAAACCAACCATTACTAATACCCAGAGAACAAACCCAATAATCTTTACTATTTTCTCACCAAGGAATCTGTCTAATAACCATGATTTTCTTGACCATCCAAAATATCCCTCCTCCTCAGGTAGTTTTACATAAACTAGAAACATAATAAAAATTAAGCTGTGAATTATGAGAAGAATGCCAAATAATACATGCAACATATTTTACTTTTATTTCTGGGTTATATTAAATTTTTCTTAAAAGAAGCAAGAAACCTAGCAAGAATAAAATAGGAATATTAAGTAAGATATTCTAACCCATTTATGGCTAAGAAGAAATTCTAAATCATTTGTAATTTTGTTTCTACTTTTGTGAAATTTCTTATTCAAATTTTTTAAAAAAACACCAACGCAATTTTATAATTAATTAGCCATTTAGTTATTTATTTAGATATATTTATATGCTGCTGTTTTTACTATTAATCTCGATTTCAATGAAAGTAAAACTCGTAACTGATTCAACTTCTTGCATTCCAAAAGAATTTCTAGATTCGAATGATGTTGCTGTATTTGAGATGTCAATTCTAGATGAAAATGAAAGTCAAAATGAATTATCAGAGATAGATAGTTTTGATTTTATTGAGAATTTTGAGAAGATGGATTTTGTGCCTACAACTAGCTTAACTTCTCCCAATGACGCTTTAGAAGCCTTCAAGAATGCAGTTGAGGAGAAATATGAATTAATATTATATCCCTTTATTACACAAAAAACATCAAATCAGATTAATTCGGCAAGAGTTGCAGCTAAAAGAATGAAGGATGAAATAGAATTTAACTTCTATCCTACACAACTTGCTGGTCCTAGTCAAGCTCCATTTACCATATATGCTCTGAAAATGTTCGAAGAGAAGAGAAACAGACATGAAATTATTGACTTTTTTGATAAAGTGAAAGAGTACATATATACTATTGGTGTATCAAGAGATTTCTCTACTCTTTTTCGAACAGGGAAAGTAAAGAAAAATATTCGGATGACAGTACTAACAAAATTGCTGAATCTTAAACCATTATTTGATGTACCCTTAGATGAAGGTGTAGTTGGATTCGGTGGAGGGATTGGCTTTGGCGGATCACTAAAAAAGATAGAGAAGAGAATTAAAGAGATTACTAGCAAAAATGTTCAATACGATATAATAATCACTCATTCAAATGACTTAGAAAAGGTAGGGAAATTAGAAAAAATTGTCAAAGAAATTAGAGAAGTTAATAGTGTTACAATCTGGACCCTACCGCCTGTAATTGTCTGTACAGTAGGAAAGGGTGCTGTAATGGTTACAATGTATTCAAGCTATGAATCATTTAAAACCTGAAGAGCTAATTAGTAAACGAGTCAAAAGAGAAAGAATGAGAAGAGAAAACTAAATCTATCAGTGGAATATATTGTTTTTGTTTCAAGAACAAAGAGAATTTTTTTATTTAACCATCAAATATAATTTCAGTATGAGTCAAAAATTGGATAAGTTCTATGAAAAAAGCCCAGTTTTTATTTGGGGATATGTAGGTGTAGGCATTCCAGTATTTGCAATGTTGCTTACAGGAATTATATATTTAGACCCGCTTGGAGCCCCGTTTTCAATTTTCAATATGTTTGTATCAGAACTCGGAGAAAGAGCAGTTTCCCAAACTGCATGGTTGTTTAATTGGGGATTAATTATTGGTGGAATTCCTTTAATCATTTTTATGCTAGGTTTAGGAATAAAATACAATTCTATTTTTGGATGGCTTTGTACTGTGGGAGGAATATTCTCCTCTGTCAGTGTTTTATTTGTAGGTATATTTCCAATGGATTTCGATAACGATATTTTTATGACTGGACATGTTATATCAGCTTTGAGCTTCTTTTATGGTGGGATGATTACAGTTATTCTTTTCTCTGTTTTGATTTTTGTTGATAAGAAAAAAGTTCTTCCTAAATGGCTAGGTATTTTTGGTCTGCTTGTAGCTATAATTTTTGCTTTGTTTATTTTCTTGCCTGAAGACTCTTTAGATGATGTTTTAATCCGTCCAAGACCTTGGTTCTTAATTATAGCTTTCTTGGAGTGGCTTGTTGCATTTTCGATTTTTTCATGGATAATAACAGTTTCAATAACTCTAAACATACAGAGGAGAAAGAAAATAAAATTGGAGACGGATGATTCTCCTTAGATTTCTTCATAATTGTTTTTAAAATTCTTTAAACCACTTTATCAAATCTTCAGGTATTGGGACAATTTGATCGTCTGATTTAGTTCTTTCTTTGAATTCTGCAATAAATTCCTTATACATTGGTAAATCTCTCTCTGGGGTAGTTTCATCA
This sequence comes from Candidatus Heimdallarchaeota archaeon, assembly GCA_019057375.1. Lineage (GTDB taxonomy): Archaea > Asgardarchaeota > Heimdallarchaeia > Heimdallarchaeales > Heimdallarchaeaceae > UBA460. Next base: position 13,296 of record DXJF01000159.1, on the reverse strand, counting down.
TTATAAGTTTCTATACATGTTACATAGATGACAAATTCTCTCCATTTAAGAAAATCTGGTAAATACTCTAACCATTTACGATCAAGAATAAACTCTTCAGTATACCCTTTCCATAAACTGGGAATGAAACGATTAGCAAAATCAAGTTTCTTTTCATCAGGGTTATCCCACACTGCCTCATGGATGCAAGCTGCTAAATCATAAATAAAAAAGAAATAGTGAGAATCATCAAAATCATAAACAATTATCTCTCCATTGTCAATATTGAAATTATCAGCGTGAAAATCATACTGTATTAATCCAAATTCATTCTTCTCTCTTGGAAGTAGATTAAGTTTCTTCTTAAGCTCAGCAAACCTCTTTATTATTATACTGTCTTCTTCAGGATTCAAGATGTTTTCAGATGCAGCATGAACACTTTCAAAAGCTGTTTTTCGTTTAGGTTCTAGTTTTTCAGAATTATACATTACAGCTGCAGTATGCATTTTCCCCAATGTTCTCCCCATTTCTTCCCATAAATCTTCATTCCATACTTCTGGATTCCGATATTCTACTTCTTTTCCCGGAGCTCTCTCAAAAACTATAGCATTGATAATTTTATCTTTATATTGAACTAATTCTAAATAATTATTGTTCATAGATTTAATTGGTAAGGATACTTTTACATCAGAGGAATGCAAAAACAAGATCCACTCCAATTCAGCTTGAACCTGATCTGAAGAGTGTCGTGTACCTCCTCTTAAGATATACTTTTTATCATCTTTCCGAAATTCATAAACAAAATTGTTGTCTATAGCAACTAGGAAATTCAAATCCTTAACAGAGATATCATAAAGCTGACATATCTTTTCTAGAATCTGTGCATCTATATCTTCTTGGCCTCTGATAGTCATGACTTCACCAAATGATTAATTGCTATCTAATTATAGACATTAATATTTATTACCAAATCGTTTAGATTTTACCAATTTAACATAGTTAAGCAAAGATCTTCTAAGCTAATTATTCAAACTTCAAGCTAGAAGAATAATCCAGAGTGTTTAAATCAAAATTATAACTGTTCATATTACTTTTGCATGTAAAAATAATTCTGAACTATTCCAATTTTTATGATGCCTGCTAAAAAATTTCTTTAATGTTTTTGTTCCAAAGAGTTTAACTTGAGATTCATAGCATTCAAGAGCTGAAAGTTTAAGTTTTTCATAACCTTTGATAGAGTTTGTTTTGAGCTCCCACTCAATGTCTAGATATCTAGAAGGAAGGATCTTATCTATAGAATGTCCAGAAATCTTTGAGCTCACAACTGAAGTGATCATATAACATTTAATGCTTGATTTTTCAGGTTTTTTGGTTCCACGAGTTATTATTTTGTTTCCTAGATAGTGCTTTTTTCTTATTTTCGTACTAGTTATTCCATAAAAATCTACATAAAACTGGAAGTTATCGAAAAGAGCGTTATCGACCATATACATTAAGGAAGCAAGAAAGACCTCAACATGATCAAAATGATTACCAATTCCCAAAGGGGCATAAATTCTAGCTTTTGGATTTTTCTCAAATATTTTTTCCAGTTCAGCTTGTATCTCAGAGATATTCAAGAATTGCTTAAGTCCTTCAGACAAATTAATTTTGAACACATCAGTTGGTTTCTTAATTAAAGGTGTTCTGTAAGCTCGTTCCTCTAAATCTAACCATTTGTAATCAGCACTTAGTTTATCTAGTGCTTTTTGATCTTCTTTCTTTCTTTGGTCATAAATTGCAAACTTATGAAATTTCTTTGAAATTGACTTTAAATCAGGTTGTCTTGTGTAAACCGTTACTACTAGAACATCTTCTCTTTCATAGACTAGTTTAGCTATAGACCCTCCACAACTCGCTACAGCATCATCTAAATGAGCACCAAGAAAAACATGTAACATGAATTTACGATGCACTTACAGCTATTAAAACTATTGTAGAATTGTTTATTTATCCAGAAAAGATGAAGTACTAGAATTCTTTACTTTCTTCTAGTAATATGTTTAGTTTTTCTAAAACCCCCTCTCTTCTAGCTAACCTTTCTAGTAGATTATAATCAAGTTGGTTTTTTAACCTAAGAATCATACCATAAGCATCATCATGATCTTGATCACTTCCATAGATTAGTTTTGCTATGATTATCTCTTCTGGAATTTGAATGAACACTTCTTCACCAAAAACTTCTATTTTCCGTTTATTAATCAATGCTTCTTCCTCTAATAGTCTTGTTGGAGTTTTAATATCTAATCTCAGAAGTATATCTTTGTTCCAGAAAATTGAACTATGAGTCCTCTCATTTACCGCTTCAATAATCTCATTTTCTGAGACTAAAAAGTTGCTATCTACAAGACACTTTTCCAATAATTTTATCTTCTCCAAATTATTCTCTACAATGATATCTGCATCAAGTGTAGAACGAGGTCGTCCATAGTAATTGACTGCTACTCCCCCAATTAGAACATAATTTATCCCTGATTTGTTGAATGCTCTTATGAAGTCTTTTAGAAATTGTTCAAAATTCCCTTCTTCTGAATTCATCTAGCCAACCTTTTACTGTTTCTTCTTTCTCTAAGATACAAATCAATTTTTCGTATCTCTTTTTTTGCAGAATCATCTTGAAAACTACTCATGAAGTCCACTAGTTGACAAAGTGTTTTCAGAGTATCCTCACCATCTAGTTCTAATTCGGTTATTCTTCTAATGTCTAATTCAATGTCCTTCTTCCTACGAGTAGTAACAGACATAATCATACTTTGTATTTGGTTATTATATTCTTTTCCTTAAATTAAGACATCACGAATTATTAGAAAGTTACAAATTTTTATAATTCTTATAAATTGTTAGAATGAAAAAAGAAAGGAACTATATCTTTAAAGAAATTGTATTCCTTCCGCTTGATTTGAAAAGAACTTATCACGACTCTAGTTATTATTAATTACCGATATTACAACTTTTCCTTTTAAATGACCTTTTTCGTAGTACCTATGTGCATCAGCTGTTTGACTTAATGGAAAGGTTTTCTCAACAATCGATTTAATTTTCCTTGCTTCAATTTGCTCTCTAAGGAAGTCTAATATCTGAGTATTAACAGGAGCAAAAATCCCTATCACTCTTTTATTGAACATGTATTTGAACAATACTGCTTCTAAATCAACTGTAATATAAATCCCTTTCTTAGTTAGCGATTTTTTACAATCTTTATATGTAATCTTTTTTCTCCCTACTGCATCAAAGATAATATCATAAACTTGACCATTTGTGGTGAAATTTTCTTGAGTATAATCTATTATTTCTTTAGCACCAAGTTCTTTGGCATTGCTGATTTTATCAGTACTGCATACAGCAGTAACTTCAGTAGTAAACAGTCTAGCAACTTGTATAGCAAAGGTTCCTACACCTCCGGATGCGCCATAAATAAGCACTTTTTGTCCTTCTTGAATACTTACTTTATCAATTAACGCACTGTAAGCAACGCAAGCTGCATCTGGTACAGCTGCAGCTTCTATGTGAGTCATATTAGCAGGTTTTAATGCTGCTCTCTCTTCAGCAATACGATAATATTCGGCATTTCCTCCTGGAAGCATTGCAGCTCCATAAACAAGATCACCCTTTTTGAATTTAGTTACTTTATTTCCAACAGAGTCAACCTCGCCTGAAGCATCAAATCCTAGAATATTTACTTTAGGCTTCCTAAAACCTGCCATTACTTTTGTAAAGCCGAATAAGAGACTGGCTCCACTACGGAAAATCATATCTATAGCATTTACAGAAGTTGCGTGCACCTTGAGAAGGATTTCATTGTCTTTAGGTGTTGGCTTATCTACATCTTTAAATTCTAGAACATCTGGAGGACCAAATTTATCATAAACTACAGCTTTCATGAGTCAGGAATGAGAAATAAAATGATAAACCTTGTGATTTCTTCTTCTATTTTCGCTAAACTTTATTATAGTTAATGAGTAAAGTAGTTATTATGACAAAAAAAAAAGTAATTATAATCGGTGGAGGGATTGCAGGACTTTGTGCAGGGAGTTATCTTCAAATAAATGGTTATGATACTGAGATTTTTGAAATGCATGATAAATCAGGGGGTTGTTGTACTTCCTGGACAAGAAAGGGGTACACTTTCGATGGTTGCATTCATTTCTTGTATGGTACAGGTGAATCAAACGCCTTCTATCCTTTATGGAAAGAGCTTATAGATATACAGGGAATGGAAATTGTTGATTTTAAGGAATATTCACAGATAGTAAAAGATGGTACCATTCTTACACTATTTGCTGATACTGAGAAATTAAAAAGAGAATTGTTAAGAATAGCTCCAGAAGACAGTGTAATAATTGAAGAATTCATCAATGCAATACAAGAATTCGATAAAATTGATATGCCTATTGATGTAGCTCCTGAGACCTTAGGGATGGTAGAATTATTAAAATTACTCAAAGATATGAAACCTTATCTCAATCTACAAAAAAAATGGAATATATCTGTAAGAGATTTTGTTAACAAACTAACCAATCCATTCTTAAAAGAAGTTCTTCCAGCAAGTTTTGAGGGAGAAGAAATGTCTCTAATAGCGATGATAACATCTTTTTCAGCAATGAACTTGAAATCTGCTGGATATCCCATTGGAGGTTCTCTCGAATTTGCTAGAAAGATTGAAGAACGTTACATAAGTCTTGGAGGAAAATTACATTTCAAACAAAACGTTACTCAAATTATTATTGATAAAAACAGTGCAAAAGGTATAATTCTCGAGAATGGAGATGAACATCATGCTGATATAATCATTTCAGCTGCTGATGGATACAATACTATCTTTGAGATGTTAGAAGGAAAATATATTGATAAAAAAATCGCGAACTACTATAAATCTCTAAATCTCTTTAGATCATTAGTTCAAGTATCTTTAGGGATAAATAGAACTTTCGATAACACTCCCCACTCATACTCTCTGTTTATTGATGAGCCAATAATTTTTGAAGATAATAATAAAATTGAACGATTAGAGCTAATGATTTACAACTTCGATCCAACACTTGCTCCTGCAGGAAAAACAACTGTCACTGTTTCAATTGAAACTCACAATGATGAATATTGGAGTAATCTTAGAAATGAGGATAGAGAAAGATATCGTGCAGAGAAAAAGAAAATAGCTGAGGAAGTTATAGACAGATTAGACAAGTTCTTTGGGAATATTAAATCAAAAGTAGAAGTCATTGATGTTGCAACACCTGCTACTTATATCCGATATACAAATAACTGGAAAGGGAGATATATGGGATGGATGTTAACTCCTAAAGGTTTAGTTACACGTATGAAAAAGACTCTTCCTGGGTTAAAGAACTTCTATTTGATTAGTCAATGGGCTACAGTTGGTGGAGGAGTACCTGTAGGAATTATGTCAGGTAGAAATATAACACAAGTTATTTGTAAGAAAGACAAAAGAAAGTTCGTCACTTCCTAACCTCTACTGAAATCACCTAGAAATTAAGAAGGAAAAATTCTTTCTTACCAACTTTTTTGCTCCTTTTTAACAATTAATTATTTAGAAATAACATTAATGCTATAACAAAGTAGTATACCTGAAAGTAACTGACCATGAATCTTTCTACTAAACCCAAGTAAGGTCCACCACCAAAGATGCCTGATAAAGCCATAAGAATAAGCATAACTGGTACTGAAACTAACGAGAACCAAGCAAAGCCAATCCAACCTGCTAAAACTTTGGTTCGAAGCCATAAAAGAATCATTGATACCAATACAAAAATTCCTGATATTACTATAAGAATCAAATGTAGCTTTCCCCGTAGTGTTACTAATTCTCCACCTTCATCTAAAGGGAAGAAGAGTGTCACAAGTAATCCTATGAATGTACTAATAAGAAATAGAATTGGTCCAACAACTGATCCATTTCCCTCTATTCCCCAGAGTAGTCCAAAAGAAAAAATAAACAACAATGCGCTACCAGAAATGAATAATGAGTTAAATAACCATCTTTTTGGTGCTCCAATAGCGAAAAGAGAACTTACATCATCTCGAATATGGCTATAGTCTGTTCGAATAAATCCTCCAATAATCCATGTTATGGTATAGATTATAGGTGAAAGCATTCCACAAATTGCCATAAAATGAAATGTGTTCATGATAGTCGAAAAGATTTACACAATAATAAAAGCATTTCTCAAAATACTGTTAATTCTTGTTTACTAATTAATATTAAAGGAAAGTTGATTCAGTTTACCTTTGAGAATTTATCTATAAATTAATAAGCCGTTATTTCATTCTGTTCTATATAAAATGAGAAAACATTCAATTACCTTTTTCATAATTAACACCATTCTAGTCTTATCGATGGTGGTGAATTCTCCACTTAAGCAACCAGAATCAGCTGTTACTAACTTCACAACTCTTGTTAAGACAAATGTCCCATCTGATTTCTCTGATGTAAAACTAAATGCTGATACTGTAAATCTTACAATTCTTCACATTAATGATTGGCATGGCTGGCTTGAACCTCATGATGGTAGAGGTGGTGCAGCAACTTACATGAGTTATTTCAAGCAAGAAGGGTTTAATGCATCAGATGATTCTTTCCTTCTCTTAAATGGGGGGGATGAAAACACTGGTCCAGCTGTTGCTACTCTAACTAAAGGAGAATCTATGATGGATGTTATGAATGCTATGAATTTTACTGCTTCAGCTATTGGTAATCATGAATTTGATTATGGTATAGATTGGTTGAATTATCGACAAAACATAGCTAATTTCCCCTTATTATCATGTAATATATATGATGTAGGTACAACTGACTTAGCTAACTTCACCATTCCTTGGGTTGTTCAAGAACATGCTGGGATACAGGTTGGAATTGTGGGGTTAACAACTACAAGTACATATACTTCTGCTCATCCAAAATATACTCAGTATTATGATTTCGGAAATTATGAAACGGCTTTGAGAAATAATGTTCCAGCAATGAGAACTGCAGGAGCAGATATCATAATTGCTTTGACTCATGTTGTACCTAATGAACTGATAAGTTTAGCAGCTAATGTAGCTGATCTTAATATTAGCGTCTTTCTAGGAGGTCATGGTGGCACTCCTACTGTCACGGAAGTTAGTGGTTCAATTGTGGCGATGGCAGGACATTATGCTCAGCAATATGTACGAATAGTTCTAGAGGTTGATACTACACTTGATCCAAAACTTGTGGTTTCACAGAGTGGGCATCTAGTCGCAAATACTGAAGGGGGAGTTACACCTAATGCTGAGATCCAGCAAGTAGTTGACTACTGGGTAGATCTTGTAGGTGCCGATGAAGTAATATCATATGCTTCTACTGCTATATATGATCCCTCTCCTGAAAGTGGGATCGGTAATCTTGTAGCAGATGGAATGTTAGACTATTTCAACTGGACCCACGATTTTTCAATAACTAATAGAGGTGGAGGAATAAGAGACTATTTCCGTGCTGGGGATGTCACAATGGGGGATGTAGTTTCAGTTATTCCTTTTGAAAATAACATGCTCGAACTAAGCATTACAGGTCAGGAATTATTAGATATTTTGACCTCCGGACATGGATATTATGCAATTGGTAATATTAGATACAGCTACAACTATGATGGTGGATTTCACATTACCTCTGCGTATATTAATTCAACTTGTACTTTTGAAGAAATAATTCCTACTAACATTTATACTGGACTTATGATCGATTATGTGTGGTGGGTTAGTTTCAAAGATGTCTATCCTGCAACAGATACAGGTTTCATGTATCGAGATGCTGCAATCAACTACATTAGAAAAATCCCAGACATTAGTCTAGTTGCATATGATGGTAGAATTCAAGAGGGAGATGTTGTTGTACCTGAGCTTTCTAGGAATCACCTGATATTCTTAATTTTGTCTTCCTCGTTTGTGGTTACTATCTTCTTAAAAAGAAAAACTCTAAAAAAACGATTAAATAAAACAAAATAATATATAATCTTCATTTATTAGCTACAATATTCTAAAGTTATACTAAACCTCGATTAAAGGAACTATTCGTATCACACAATTTCTATTTACATAGCTTAATAAATATTCAAGTCTATTTCCCAATTTGAATGTGGTTCATAAATAAAAGGCATAGCTTCCAGAAACAGACAATTATAGTTCTTGTAGCTTTACTTCTCACTCCATTTTTTACCTCCTCCAATACAGTAATTGATAGCACTTTTCATGCAAATGGATTAAAAACTAATCTTGCTGAGGATACTAGTCAAGAATTACCTACACCAACTGAACTAGAAACTTTCTTAGATCAAATTATATCTGAACAATTTGATAATTATTCTCTTGCTGGTGTTACATTTTCTATGGTAAAAGATGGCTCTGTATTTCTTGAGAAAGGATATGGCTATGCTAACTATGTCACTCAAACTCCTGTTGTGGCCAATGAAACGATATTTAGAATAGGTTCCATTTCAAAAACTTTCACTTCTATTGCAGTTCTACAATTGGTAGAAGATGAATTGTTAGATCTGGACACTGACATTAATGATTATCTTACTGCTTTCAAAATACCAGAAACATTTGACGAATCAATAACTCTTAGACATTTGTTAACACATACAGCTGGATTTGAGAGATCAACCCTTCGCACAATATTATCAAGTTCTTCTTTAATGGAACCTTTAGAAACGATTTTAGCTGAAGAAATCCCTGATAGGGTAAGACTTCCAGGTAAAATTTCAGCATATTCGAACTATGGTTTTGCTCTAGCAGGTTATATAGTTCAGGAAATTTCTGGTAAGAATTTTGAAACTTACATACAAGATGAAATATTAACTCCCTTAAGTATGAATTCTACAACATTTTTGCAACCTCTTCCAGTTTCCCTATCTTCACAGATGTCAGCTGGACATATTTTAAATAACATCCCCGCCTATTTTGAATACATTAGCATTCCACCTGCTGGCTCATGTAGTTCTACAGCTTCTGACATGTCGAAATTTATGATGACCCTATTAAATAATGGAACCTTTGATGGTAGTAGAATTTTGGAAAATGCTTCTGTAGAACTGATGTTAAGTAAACAATTTACTACTCATGAAAATCTTGCATCAATAGGTTTAGGAGCTTACGAATTTGATGTGAGTGATCAACGTATAATTGGTCATGGTGGAGATACAGGATTCTTCCACAGTCGAATGATTCTTCTTCCTGAACTCAATATAGGTATTTTTGCATCTTACAATAGCATGGGCGGCTCTATTGCAAGAACCCTACTCTTTGATGAAATTATTGAAGAATATTTTCAATATCCTGTGGAAGCTATTGAACCAATGGAAGGATACAAAAATCGTGCAAGAAAGTTTGAAGGACTTTACGTCTCGTCTAGAAGAGTTTATTCCGATAAACCTGCTGTTGATGAAAGAGATTATCTTAGTGAGAGCTTATCAATTACCGCAGAAAAAGGATTGCTTGCTGTTGGCGGTATAGGTAATATAAGATTTGTGGAAGTTGAACCTAATTATTTTGTTGAATCAACAAGTGAATACCATTTAGAGATAGCATTCATAGAAGATAACAGAGGAAAAATAACTCATTTCTACACAAATTTTGTAGGACCTATTATTGCTTATGAAAGAACTCATCCTCTCTATTTTGAATCTGCGTTTAAGCCAGTTTTGGTTGCTGTAATTCTCATTCTCATGTTTATCTCATTAGCATATTGGGGAACAAAAGGTTTAGTAAGGGTCTACAAGAAGAAAGAAGAATCTCCTTCAATTCAGAGAGTGGCAAGATGGAGTTTTCTAGGTAATCTCATTTTTGGAACTATTATATTAGTAATTACTGCAGTAAAATTGAATTCAGATATTTTGCTGGTAAGTGAAATGGTTACAGCTTTCAAAGGTTTACTAGTTTTCCCATTCTTATTTCTTATTTCAGTTATCATCACAATAGTATTCGCATGGTTTTCATGGACTGGATTTAAAAACAAGGAGAGTAAACCTTATTGGAAATTAGCTGGAAGAATTCATTTTTCTGTTCTAGTTGCACTCTTAATAATTCTGATTGGAATATTCACTTCATGGAATTTCTTTGCATTTTGATATGTTGGCGAAGACATGTACTTGAGACATACAACTAATCGGAAGCTTGAGTTTCTGCAATTTCTTAAGATTTATCTTTGGAATATTCTTTAATTAGTGGGTCAAGTAACACATCTTTCTTAGTTTTGATAGCAGTAATTAATCTAAGTAGCTCTTCATCACCTTTGTTAGTCAAACAATAGAGGTAAGCTATTCTCTTACCTGTAACATGTTCATCTTGAATTAATATCCCTTCTTCAACCATTTTTTTCAGTTCAGGGTAAAGAGTTCCTGTCTTCAGACTAATTTGATCAGCTGTAAACTCTTTTACAAGATTAATTAATTTGTATCCTGAAGAGTTAGGGTTTCTTTTTAGCAAGAATAACAATAACGTTCTAACAACTGGTACAGGTTCGAGAATATTTTCTCTAGTTGAATTGTTCATTGATTCACTCTCAGATAATATAGGTAAAAGAAAGAAAGGAGCAATATTAATTTTTTCTATTAAATTGGCATAGAAGCGAGTACTCCAGTATATGCACTTAAGAATAAAACTGCAATTGCAAAGATAACATTTGACAGTAATAGAACCTTACTAACTTTATGCTTAACATCTTTGTTCATCCCTTTTATTCTATCTAATATAGTACCTCTGAAAACTGCAATTGCAACCATCAAGAAGTATAGAATGTGCTTAATTGATAAGATAATTGAATATGTGTTTTCAAATGAGAAAAAGCTACTTGATAATGTTGATTGCTTTGAGAGTAGTAATCCAGTTACAAGCAGAACAACTATCGATATATAGACAAATATGCTTAATCTACTTCTAATCTTCTTATTAAGAAGTTCAAATTCCTCTGGCTTAAATTGCTTTTTCAAAATTGGCATTATGACCAGAACTAATAGTAGCATTCCTCCTATCCAAATGATTGTAAATATCTCGTGGAGGAAGTTGATTAATGTGGGGATTATTGGACTAACCATGATTTACACCTTTAAGATATGTAGGTCAACTACATGTATTTAATAAACCTATCCGTGTGTCAAGTAAGAACATTGTGAAAAACAACTAGATTCAGTAAGATAAGTTTGATTATGTGTTAATCAGAACAAAATGATTATTTTACTACTAATTATTGGAAGCATGATTTGTGTCTTATTTGCTTCTTTTGTTTATGTGTTTTTGTAGAAAGTGATATCACTTACAATTCGATTCCTTCTTTCTTTCTAGAAGGTCAACAAAGGCTTCTAGTCTAGTTTGAAAACCAGCTTCTCCTGTTTGCTCATCTAATGTTAAAGAAATAACAGGCATGTTATACTCTTTACTAATTTGTGGTAAAATGCTTTTTGAGATTATTTCAGGCATACAAGTAAATGGGTAAAGATGAACCATTCCATCCCAATCCTTTTCCTTATATAAAATTGTATCACCAATACTTGCTTGAGCATCACCACCACAACTATGTTCTAAATAATGTTTTGCTTTTCTTAATGTAATCTGTTTATGTGATTTTTTAAAAGGATTAAATATTCCCTCAAAATCTACATAATTTCGTAATGAAACAGGAGTATCTACAATAACTCCTAATCCATTTAATCTTCTATGAATCTCTAAATTAAGCGAAGGTTCAAGAACAACATAAATTTCTCCGATTATCGCAACTTTCAAAGGATTAACTTTAGTATCTTTACAAACCTCTTTCTCAAATAATCCTGGCAGTTTCTTTTTTAGATTCTTGATATTTCTTATGCCTTTTTCTTCAACGATCAGTTTGAATGCTTTCTCTGCAACTAATTCAGAAGAACCTTTATCAAATTCAACTGCTCGATATCTGCTAAGTAACTTATCTACAAGTTCTATACAACAGAATTTATTCCAAACAATTCTAAGTGCTTTAAGGATTTGAAATAGTTTAAGATTATCACTAACATCATTTTTCAAAACTCGCAAAAATTCAACAGGATTTGTATGGTCTAGGATTATAAATCTGAAATCATATCCGAGATCTTCAAGAATCATTTTTAGAACAGGCCAATAATAACCAAATCTGCAATGTGCTTGAAATCCTCCCATAACTAACTCATAAGCACCGGCTTCTAGTGATTCCATAAAAGTTCCTAGAACAATTTTAAATGGAGTGCAGATGAATTCAGGAGAATTTCGTGAACCAATAATAGCAGTTTTTCTACTAGGATTTTTAGGTCTAACAATATCATGTCTTCCCAATTCATTTAGGAAGATTTCAAACAAATAAGTTAATGATCCAAAGTGAGGGTAAGTAATTGACATTATTTTTGTCTCCTTCTTGATAAATCAAGAAACGCTTCAATTCTAGTCTCTAGACCTGTTTCTGAAGTAAGTTCGTCGAATGTTAATTGCAATAGTGGAACTGAAGGATCTCTTTGTGCGTATCTAGCCGCCATTTCTCCTGTGATAGAGTCTGGACCACAGCTAAAAATTATAAGATGAATAATCCCATCGATAGATTTGCATTCGATGAAGTGCATAATTGTTCCTAGTATTTCTCTCTCATAATCAAAATAAAGATTATAATCAAGTTTATCCATTTGTTTTTCAACTAGTGTTCTGGGAAGCTGCTCTGAAGTTATATAGTCTACACCATGTTCCTTTAGAATCTGTTGAATATTTAACGAAGCAAAATCATCATTTAAAACATATGAGTGACCAACAAGTGCAATTTTAATTGGTCTTTCACTCTCTTTTGGACTTAGGAAATTATTTAGTAGATATTCTGTCTGCTCCCATTTGTGTAATGTTTTTTCGTCGAGAATCAAATTTTCATAGTGAACCTTTTGTTCTTTAAATGCTCTTCTAGCAGCTTTGATGATTCTAAATGGATTCTTTGTGAATTTGAATCCAATTGAAAAGATAAGATAAATTAACCTTCTTTTTCCATGACCATTTTTTGCAGTCGAATAGAAAGGCATTATAATTGGAGGTAAATCGGGAAACATCGACTGTAAAACTTCTGCTAAGCCGATGAATTTTGGGCAACTAACATTTGTCTTATGACTACTTCCGAATCTTGGAATAAATAGATAATCAACTTTATCTTTAATAGCCATAACATGACCAAAATAGAGTTTAGTTGAATAACAATCTTCGTCAGGTGCATGTCTAACAGATTCAGTTTTTATTTGCTTTGTAGTATTTGGTGAAACAATAACCTTT